>PYCK01000043.1 GCA_009649835.1 Candidatus Methanocomedens sp.
GGGGCATCTGCCATAGTACTTATCGGGTTTGATTTTTCCGACCCTAATGTAAACGCCACTAAAAGGAAAAAGCTGGAGTGGGCACGTAAACTAATTGATGTCGTCCTGGAGGATAAAGCAGGAGCAGCAGGAGATAGGGGCTTAAAATCACAACCGATTTAAGCATACAGCCCAAACGAAATACCATGGTTAACGATGGTCTGGAAATACGTGTGGTACTGGTAGAACCGCTTTACGGGGGCAATGTGGGTTCCACGGCCCGTGTTATGAAGAATTTCGGTTTTTCAGACCTGGCACTGGTCAATCCTTGTGAGATGGGAGGTGAAGCCAGGGCCTTTGCAATGCATGCCAGGGAAATAATGGAGAAAGCTTCTGTTCATTCAACCATCCAGGATGCA
Organism: Candidatus Methanocomedens sp.; assembly: GCA_009649835.1. Taxonomy (GTDB): domain Archaea; phylum Halobacteriota; class Methanosarcinia; order Methanosarcinales; family Methanocomedenaceae; genus Methanocomedens_A. Next base: position 399 of record PYCK01000043.1, read on the forward strand.
GTGGCCGGTTCCAACCTGGTGGTAGCTGCCACAGGAAACCCGGGCGTGAGGGTTGAAAAGCATATAAGGATGCCGCCTTATTCCCCTGGGTCTGTCAAGCAGTTGCTTGAAGGAAAAAGCGCTTCTGTCTCCATCCTGTTCGGACGTGAGGATAAGGGTTTGAGCAATGATGAACTGAAGCTATGCGATATAATTATGAGCATTCCTACCAGTCCTGATTATTCCAGTATGAACCTGTCCCATGCAGTGGCAGTAGTACTTTATGAACTAAGCGACCTGAAGGCAGGCAGTATCAAACTTGCCCAACATCTGGACCTGGACCTGATGTATGGTCATGTTACACAACTGCTGGGAGAAATTGATTATCCTGTACACAAGAAGGATAAGACTATATTGATGATACGCAGAATTCTGGGCCGTGCAAGATTAACATCCAGGGAGGTACAGACTATACGGGGCCTTCTCAGGCGGATTCAATATCAGTTAAAGAATCTGGAATGATTGGTCGATAGTCTCTACACATTTATTAAAATGTTTTTCTAAAAATCGACACGTATAAATATTATTACTTGCTGTTACTGTACTAACATTTATCAGTGCAAAGAGTATTAAACAATTTAAGAGGAGGAGATGGATGCCAGAAAAGGATGGTATTACTGTTCTTATTGAGAACAGGTGGATAATCATTGCAGCGATTGTCCTGTTATTGATATTGGCCACCTTCGGGTATATCGTCCTCCCGCTACTGGATGGTATCATCCTGGGATTGGTGTTTGCCTATATTGCCAGACCCATAAGAAGAGAGCTAATAAAAAGAGGTATAGGTGAGCGGATATCTGCATTTATTGCTACTGTTGCCATAATCACACCACTTATGGGAATCCTGGGGCTGGGTATGATCGAGATAGTGAACCAGTTGATCACAATGGCCAAGAACCAGCAGCAGTTGGTCAATTCGACAATTACTTTCATAAATGAACTGGATATCCCTGAGCCTATATATCAGCTGATACAGGATGCAGTGTTAAACCTATCTTCTACTATTTTGCCCATGTTGGGACAGATCCCCTTTTCGATGGGGTTGAAGATTGCCTTATTCATGCTCAATGTTATCATTTCAGTATTTGTATGCTTTTTTTTGCTAATGGATGGCTCCAGGTTCGTAAGCGCCATAATGCATACGGTCCCTAAGGATAAGCTCTTGATTGCTGAATCATTCAAGAAGCACCTTGATTATATCCTGGCAGGCATCTTCCTTGGTAACATTTATGCCGCCATGATCACCAGCATTCTTTCAGTCGGGGTGTTCTATTACTTCAAGGTGCCACATATCCCTGCAATGTCTGCACTGATACTGATCGCAGGCTTAATACCCATTTTCGCAGGCTGGATGGTGCTGCTGCCTATTGCGATATTCAGGTATTTGGAATTCGGGGTCGGGAATGCGAGTGTGTTTGTAATAGTATCGGCCCTCATCCTGTATGTGCCTACTGAATTGATATTCAAACCCTACATCGTTGGCAGGGCATCACGTATCCATCCGCTCCTGGTTATGCTGGCGTTTATCGGCGGCGGTCTTGTGGGTGGTATAGGCGGGTTCTTTATGGCACCGATTTTCCTTGGTACGCTGATTGCGGCATATAGGGCATATATGGATGTTGGAAAGAAAAATGATGATTTATTTATGCAAGTAGATGATTAGGAATATAATTAGAAGGTTATGATATATATGAATAGGATAGGAAGTTTTGTTTTAGGATTGTTGTTTAATGAAGGTGATGGATTATGAAGTTCAGTTCAATGATAATTGCAATTGCGGTTTTATCCTTATTTACTGCAATAGCTGTTGCTGTACCTGCTGCACCTACTAATGTTGATGCAAAGGATGTGGAGGGTGATGATGGGGGATATATTAATATCACCTGGGACAAATCAGATGACGATGAAATTAATGTTACTCGTTACGAAATTCTGCGAGCCACAGAACAGGATGGAACATATTCTTCAATGGGTAATACATCAAGTGGGAATGAAACATATACTGATAACACAGAAAATGGAATTGATTACTACTATAAAGTGAGTGCCTCTGATGGTACAAACTCTTCAAGTTCAAATCCTACAGAAGAACCTGTACAATCTAAGGATGACAAAAAACCAGAAATAACCGAGGTAACAAATGGAACTGTAACTAATTCTACTGCAGTAATTACCTGGAAAACTCATGAGGACTCTACATCTAGGGTGGAATATGGTATAGAGTCAACCAGTGAGGACGATAATTCTAGCTCTTCAAATGTTACATCACACGAGATAAATCTTACAGGTTTGAATCCTTCAACAACATATAAGTATGTAGTTAATAGTACTGATGAAGCTGGTAATACAAATACAGTTGGAGGGAATAGTTTTACCACAGCAAACGACACTATAGTAGATAACATAAAGCCTACAGTTAATAA
>PYCK01000044.1 GCA_009649835.1 Candidatus Methanocomedens sp.
CAAAAATTAGGCTTTTAGAGATTCGTTCATACAGGACCCACGAACGATTGTAACGAAGCTATCACCCTGTCAATTCTATCAATCCGGTCTTATATTTTTATATTTATTATGTACAATAGCGTGCAAATTTTCAAAAAAATTACGGAAAAGTATTTCAACCAATAGCACCCCAATTTAATACTATGAACCTAACGCCTGCAGTGAAGACCATGCTGGTAACGGCACTGATTCTCGCATCAGTACTGGCAGGGGGATGCCTTCGGGAGTACGACACCACTCGCCTAGCCATAAATGAAGTAGACATCTCTGCCGGTATCATTGATGACGACATCGTCCGGCTCAATATCATCACCTACATAAGCAACAGCGGCAAGACCTCAGGTGAAGTCGAGATACAGGCAAAAGCCTACAACCTGGGTACCAACCTGCTCGTGGCAGATGAGAAAATATCCATGGGCAACATCGGCAAGGACAGGACCCAGAACGGTACAGTGGAGTTGAAGGTTCCAATTACAGGCAACTACCGCATTGAGGTAACACTGTACGAGGACGGCGGGCAGATAACATCGGGCACTGCCACCATATCAGGCCTCGAATCCCTGCTCACCAGCCCAAAGCATTCATACATCAACATCCGTGACGTGGACGTGACCATGTTATCAAGAGGTGATACCACTACCATCCTGAAGGTGACCACCTTCCTGGATAACTACGGCAGGTCAGATTCGTCACCCTTAACAGCATTGGTGAAACTGCGGGATGCAAAGACCAACCTCATAGGCCAAAGCGGTAACATCAATGTAGGCATAGTAAAAGCAGATACCACCGTGGTCAAGGACATCGAACTTGAAGTGCCAAAGGACAGGGACTACAGGGTGGAGGTAATGATATTCGAGAATGACCGCATCATTACCGAATACGGCATATCATTTTTCATGTCGCCCGACAGTCAAGGTGATGAAGATGTGGTAACGAAGACCAGGTCTGTGAGTACAACAGAGACCATTACTACTGAGTTCGTAGTGCCAGAATCCGCCCCGCGCCCCTATGATGATGTTTACAGGACAGGGGATTACGGGGTCCCGATCCCGACGAAAGAACCGGGCTTTAGCATATTAGGCGCAATTGTGGGTCTGATGGCAGTGGCTGTGATAATGGGAAGAAGAAAAAATAAAATCAGGTGAGATGGATGGAAGAGAATGAAACTGTTAAGAAAAAAGGCCATACAGATAATATCAGGTTATTCAAGACAGGCTTGATTTTAATCATGCTGCTTATATTACTGGTTGCTTCCTTCGGGTTCTACCAGGGTATGCACAGTGCCATCTCTGACCTGTTTGATTACAGATATACCAACCTTATAGGTTCCATTTTTGACCTGGCAATAATAGCAGCCATACTCTATATTGTCAGGGAATTCTACATCAAGAAACAATAACCTTTCTTTAAGGCCGACCCAAATTATATCAAGCCTGCATACTATTATACTCTGAGAGAGGAAGGACGGCCGCCGGGTCACCTGACCTGAGGAAAGTCCCCCCACCACCCGGATACACGAACGCCTGTAGAGGGCGTAGGACGAGAGTCCTGGCAGCTGCCGTTTAAAACCGGTGGCTCATACGTTCTGCCTTATGACAGGCCGTATGATGGCACAGAAACGATACCGTACCGCGTTAATGCTATGATGCTGCAAAGCTGAGGTCGCGCGGGAGGCGGATGGAACGCGTGAATCCTCGTGGGTGCAAGCCAAACAGGGGCCATATGCCTGTCCGGGGCTGGCCCGGAGTTGGCGCTTAGCCGAATGCCGTTATATGGCGGATCACATCCTTATGGGGAAGTGCCGCTAAAACAGAAGGGGGCTTACTCTCCTCACTCATTTCATAATTATTTTATTGACCTGAAGCACAA
>PYCK01000045.1 GCA_009649835.1 Candidatus Methanocomedens sp.
TCAGTGCAGCAGTATCAATAATAACATGGAACATTGCATGGGCTGCCTGCTCAAATACTTCTTCCAGGGTGGTACCGTATGCCTTGAACCTGACATCAGCAGGGTGGGGGAGGTATTCGTATCCGGGAATGTTCATGGTGTGATATACGCTCCAAGGTTAAGTAAAAGTGACGATTAAAGCCTCTTGTTAAGTACGCTTTAGCGTATCAATATCCTGGAGAAGGTCATCTCTTGAATACTGGTATGGGATTTTCCGCCTGTGTGCTTCATCCATCATACAGGAAAGGCTAATTCCTGAAAGTTCCGCTGCCCTCCATAATGTGATTTCGCCTTTCTTGTACAATTGCAGAGCCTTTTCAATCAGTTCTGATTCCATGGATTTATTGATAACTTTACACATGATAATAACCTGTGTAATGAAATGACAACAATTTCCAGATTCGTTGTATATTGTTGAATATTACGTAAAATTGTTACATTTCCTTTTCAACAATCACCGTCTGTGTGGGGAAGGCTATCTCCACACCCATCTCTTCCAGCATCTGCATGATATTCAGGTGGAATTCCTCCCTGACAGTAAGGTACTCGTCCCACACCGTGGTCTTGGTGAAACAGTAGATGAAGATGTTCAGGGAAAAGTCACCAAAGTCAGTGAAATGCACCATATAGAAGTTATGGTCGAACCTGTGGTCTTCTTTGATGATCTGCTTGATGCCCTCGACCACTTCGGTCATCTGGCTGGCAGTAGTACCATAAGTTACTCCCAGGTTGAACTTTATCCTGCGCTTTTTCATGGCAGAGTAATTGACCACCCCGTTCTTGATGAACTGGCTGTTGGGAACCGTGACCTGGGCCTGGTCGAACCGCCTGACGCGGGTGGACCTGAAACCTACTTCTTCCACTGTACCCTCAAAGTCCCCTATTTTTATCCAGTCGCCTATGTGGAAGGGTTTGTCAGCGAAGATGGTGAAGGAGCCGAACAGGTTGCTCACAGTATCCTGGGCAGCCAGGGCAAAGGCCAGGCCGCCTATACCTAAGCCTGCCAGCAGGGAAGCGATGTTATACCCGAAGTTGTTCAGGATGAATAGTATGCCCAGGGTGATCACAAATACACGCAGGCTTTTTACGATAAGGGGTGCGAGCTGGTCGTCCAGTTTACTAGCGGTCTTTTCTGTGGCCTTGTAGATGAAGTGGCCTACCACGTCAATGAGCTTGAATAAGTAATACAAAAGGATGAATGACAGGATCAGCACATAGACTTTCTGGACAATGCCTGCGATATTTACGACTCCTATCGTTTCAGGGAGCTGTAAGGAGATTATGGCAAAGTAGAAGCCGTGCAGCAATATCAGGTAACCTAATGGGGCTTTTGAGGCCTGCACTACCAGGTCATCAAATTCGGTACTGGTCTTTTGTGTGAGGAGTACTATTTTCTTCTCAATGATATGCAGGAAAAGGAATCTGACTATGTAGGTCAGCAATATGATGATAAAGAACAGCCCGAGCTTTTCCATTGAGAGGTTAAGCATTTCTATATTGAGGATTTCCGATATTGTTGTCATAGGGCTATTGAGATAATCGTGTTATCGATATTTAAAGGTTATCGCTATGGAAAAGGGTACAGGGGGATGTTACGCCAAAAGGGGTGGTTTATTGGGGATGGGAGAGTTGTATGGAAAATATATTGCCAGGTAGAGTTCTAGTTCCAGTTCATCCAATACGGGAGAGTGCCACTGGTATTTTTTTACTAAACTCCCAAATGACGGATAGGTCTCTACACTTGCCCAGCCCCCCTCCTCTCTCCCACTGTGATCGAAATGCAGCGCGCCCGCCCCAGCCAAACACTGCGACAAACGGCGCGCGGGTGTTCTGCGATGCTGGCGGTGGCCTCGGGTGTTGTTTGGTGCTGCTGGCGACGGCTATGGCTGTTAAATCAGTACATTTACGCTCCTGATATTGCACCCGACAGCGAAACGCCGGAAAGAAGCTCCTTTGAAGAAGTTCTGTTGTCAGAGCAAAATTAAGAGTAATAGTAAAAAGAACATTAAGACAATATGGTTATCCGCCTATTATGCAAGTACTTGCAACAGAAACTGTGCTTAAACAGGCGGAATTGATTGCAGATGGATTAATACAGAAAGGATGAGGTGATGCTATGATTGAGTGGATTTTTATAATATTGTTGGTGATAGTCTTAATTTATTTATTTTGGAAATACGCAGAGCTAAAAGGTGAAAGTGAAAACCGTGGACGTGAACTCTTTGAAAGGTGGAGATCCACAGAATTAGAAACGCAAGCGAAAGAGAAAGCAGAGTTATTATTTCGAGATTGGATGCAGCAAGAAGAGAAAAGGATTCGAGAAGATGCCATTAAGAGGAGCGAAGCAGTTGTAACCGGCAAAGTGACAGAGCATTTAATACCTTTTTTCCCAGATTTTAAATATAATCCAAAAAATGTAAGATTTTTAGGAACCCCAGTGGATCTTGTTATTTTTGACGGGTTGAGTGAAGGCAAGGTTAAGAATATAGTTTTCGTTGAAGTAAAAACGGGGAAAACAGCAAACATGTCAACCAGGGAAAGACAAGTCAGAGATTGTGTTCAAAACAAAAATGTGATTTGGGAGATAATCCACCATAAAGGTAGTGGAGATTAAGTTAAAGTATATGATAACATCGTTCTGCTTGACTCTGTGCCTCTTCTGGGCTTGCCCCTAACTGGGTCACTTAACAGCAGGTATGCGGTTCGCTTACGCTTGGGGCTTCACATACCTGCAAAACGTTAAGTGAAATGCGTCTTCAATTACCCGCCCCCACTCTGCTTACCCACCGCGACAGACGGCGCGCGGGTGCTTTGCGATGCGGGCGGCGGCCTTGGGGGGTAGTGAGTGCTACAGGGGATGGATATCGCTGTTGAAATATACAATCTATGTAATGCTTACAACCGCAAAGGACGCAGAGTTTCGCAGAGCGTTTTTGCTTTTCTCTGCGTATCTCTGCGCACTCTGCGGTTAAAATTGAACTGATTCCAGCCCCCATCCTCTTTGATAATTTGGTTCTATGTGATACATCAACAGGATGTACGTATCCACTTCAAATCCAAGGGTAATTTAAAAATTATTAGACAGGATTAACAATATCGACAGGATATACCGCAACATCAA
>PYCK01000046.1 GCA_009649835.1 Candidatus Methanocomedens sp.
ATTCTCTATACGTTCTTTTTTCTTACCATGATGGACATCAACACGATGGCTGCAAAAGTGAACAAGGCATTGAACATTGAATTCAGCGTGCCATTACTATCTTCAGTATCCGGTGTGGCTGATGCGACTGCCTCGGTTGGTTCTGCTGTTTCCATTGATGTTGGTGTTGGTGTTTGTGTTACCTCCACAACCTCGGGAAAATCATCGGGATCACCTGGATAGGTTGAATTGCGTATCTCATCTATATTGTTAAATCCATCTCCATCAGAGTCCAGCTCCTCGATATTTTCAAGAGCTTGAGCTATATTATTGCGGTCGAAGTCCGCATCGTCCCTCAAAGCTGTACCATATGGATTCCAGCTGGCGGGAGGAGACGTGGAACGCATGCATGTCGCGCATTCATCAAGTTCTGTACCCTGATTGTCGTATTGCGTAGTGAACATCTGTTTGATCGAAGCATTAGCATAAACCTCTACGGTCATCAAAGCTAAAGTCAAAAATATAACTATTGCTATCTTCTTTTTATTCATTGTAAACCCCCTGTTTATCATGACTTGAGAATTACTCCATTATTTCATTTCATCTGAAATTATAAAACCTTATTGGATAACTATCCTATCTGTTATCATATTATTTTGACCAGAGAGCTTTTTATCATCTGTGTATTTCATGAGGAAACGTATGATTATTGAGATATTGTTCTTACCGAATTATGATAATGGTCAATATTTTATCAAAAGGGTAGGTAGTTATATTAAATGGTAAAAATATCATTATTGACTATGAAGGGTTCGTTACCATTTAGCAAAGATAAAGTGATGACAGCTCACACAGGGATTGTGGTCCTGGGTGTATTATGGCTGGTCTTCTGGCTTGGACCTGCATTTTCCACATTTCTGGTCGACCCCAGATGGGGACACAACTTCGCTCTTCCTTTAACGTTCATAACCGTGGGAATATCGTATCATTTCAGGATGATCTCCTGCCAGCTTGCTGCACTCATTGCTGCATTCCTCATGGTTCCTGGCCTGCTGGCCTTCTGGCCGTGGTATATTGCATCACTCATAGCAGTAACTCTTTTGATCGTAGTACTTATACTGTATGGTATTGAAAGGGGGAGAGAGACTGAGCTGTTGCAGCCCAACCCGCGGTTGAAATCATGGTTAAAACTGCACCTCATGACTTTTGCCTACATTGGTCTTGCCCATATACCCCTGACATTCTTTCTCGTAAGATGGTCCAACTTTGAATCTTTTGCAGACTATTTGCCTATGGAACATAGTGTACCCATCACCATCTTCAATGCCATGCTTATTATTCTGGTTGTGCTGGCAATAATGGAAAGATTTGTTACGAAGGTAGGGAGGTTCGAGGTCACAAAAGTAGGTTTTGTGTGGTCCATGTTAATGATCATAATCCCTCTGCTTACCGTCAATTTCATCTTTGAGTAACTCGATGGTCTGATCCTTTGAAATTTGTCCATAGCAAAATGATATACAACCTCCAGAACCAGGTGCTTGAACACCTTGTTCTGGTTTATTCATTGCTAATTACCTCTTATAATATTGTAGTATCAATCGACACTATATATTTCAAATGTTATACGCTGTCTCACCATGGCATGTCTTGTCAAGCCCGATATTTTCCTCGCTCTCAGTGACCTTCAGCCCCATCGTCCTGTCAAGCACAAATCCGATCAAGATAGTACAAACACTTGCATAGATGATCGTAATAACTACCCCTTCAAGCTGGAGCAATAACTGGTGTGAGTTGCCAAGCAAAAGACCTGTGGCCCCCACACTTGCAAATACGCCAGTTAAGAGTGCACCCGTAATCCCGCCGGCACCGTGAACCCCGAAGACATCAAGTGAATCATCATATCCAAGCTTACCTTTTAGCATCACGGCCCAATAGCACACAATTCCTGCAATAAGCCCGATTAAGAGTGCAGCCATCGGTGTAACAAAACCTGCACCGGGCGTGATTGCAACAAGCCCTGCCAAAATTCCGGTTGCAAAACCCAGTGCAGTTGGTTTTCCGCTATGGGTCCATTCTGCTGCCATCCACGAAAGTCCTGCAGCTGCCGGTGCAATGAACGTTGTTATAAAGGCAAGCCCGGCAACCTCATCAGCAGCCAGGGCTGACCCTGCATTGAACCCGAACCAGCCAAACCACAAAAGCCCTACACCAAGCAGTGTGAAAGTAACGTTGTGCGGCTTAATTGCATCCAGGCCATATCCTTTCCTCTTGCCAAGGAAGACCAGGAGTGCAAGGGCTGAGATACCTGATGTTATGTGGACAACCGTACCACCTGCAAAATCAAGTGCTTCCCCTGTAAGGAATCCGCCGCCCCATACCCAGTGACATACTGGTGCATAGACGATAAGGCCCCATAATGCGACGAATGCTATGTATGACTTGAACTTGATACGCCCGACAATAGCACCAGAGATCAGGGCAGGCGTTATTATGGCAAACATCCCCTGGAATACAATAAATGCATATGTGGGGATAGTGCCTGATGTCGAGTAAAGGTCAATCCCCCGCAGGAATACATGCTCAAATCCGCCTATGAACCAGTTCCCTGTCCCGAATGCAAGCGAGTAACCAATTATCACCCACTCTACAGCAATAATACCCATCGCAACGAACGAGTGCATCATGCTGCTCAGGACATTTTTACGCCGCACCATCCCGCCATAGAATAGCGCAAGCCCGGGAAGCATGAATAATACCAGTGCTGATGAGATCAGGACCCATGCAGTATCTGCTGCAACAATAGACATATTTTTACCTTCCTAAATAGCCCCGGACCCGATTTCGCCGGTGCTTATCCTTATGACATCCTCAAGTGGCAGCACGAATATTTTACCATCCCCGATCTCCCCTTTATCGTTGGTTTTGGCTCCTCGCTGTATTGCCTCGATCGTGGGTTCTAAAAACTCGTCATTCACTGCGATGTCAAGTTTGATCTTTTCAAGCAGGTTTACCTCATACTCCAGTGCCCTGTAAACTTCCAAATGCCCTTTTTGTGCCCCATAACCGGAAACAGATGTTACTGTCAATCTGTTTACTTCAACCTCCTGAAGCTCCCGCTTGACAGCATCAAGCCGTTCAGGTCGTATTATTGCTATTACATATTTCATTGGCATCACTACACGATAGCCTACTGCATATTATATAAATATTTCTCTAAACATATTTTAAAATTTATTGGTGTGGAGGTGGTCAAGAATGTTGCACAAAAAGTAAAGCAATTCAAGAAAATGAAAATTTCAGACAGGAT
>PYCK01000047.1 GCA_009649835.1 Candidatus Methanocomedens sp.
AAACAAAGACGTTTTTAATTTAGCTACTCTTCCACCAAAATTAGCTGAAAAGGTTATTCAATATATTGACAAAATAAAAGGTAAACGATAGGCATCTATCCTATCACCTCTTCTTCTCCAGCACCCTCGGCCACACCGCCAGCCCGATGATCAGCGCCAGCAGAAGCACGAACACCGTACCCAGGTAAGTATCATTCACCGTATACGCAGCCAAAGCCGCACTCTTACCCGCCGACAGCACATAGAACAACGCACCCACTGCCAGCGCAGTCACGCTGCTAAAACCTAACGTCTTGGCAAACTGTACCGCCATAATCATACCGCCTCCTGCCGCTTCAACTTGAACCGCTTGAGCAGCAGCGCATTAGCAGTCACAGACACCGAACTCATAGCCATGAACAGCGCCGCCAGTGCCGGAGCGATCAGGTACGGCCCGAACACACCCAGTGCCAGGGGTATACCTGCCGTGTTGTAGGCAAAAGCCCAGAACAGGCCCTGCTTTATCTTACCCATCGTCCGCTTGCTCAGTTCAATGCTGGACACCACGTCCCGCAGGTCGTCCTTAATAAGCACTATCTGTGCAGATTCCATGGCAACGTCCGTACCGCTGCCAAGCGCAATACCGATATCGGCTTGCATCAGCGCCGGTGCATCATTGATGCCGTCGCCAACCATGGCCACCTTCGCACCCTCGGCCTGCAGCTTTTTCACCTCAGCCGCCTTGTCCTGGGGCAGCACCTCTGCCAGCACCCGGTCGATACCCACCTGCCTGGCAATAGCCTCTGCCGTTAGCCTGTTGTCGCCAGTGATCATCACAGTGGTGATACCCATTTCCTGCAAATATTCCACAGCCTCTGCCGAATGTTCCTTCAGGGTATCTGCCACTGCAATGACACCCATGATCTCGTTATCCTTAGCTATGAGCATGGCAGTCTTGCCGTCGTTCTCCATCGCTTCCATGCTATTGTTCAATGGCGCCGGGTCCATCCCGTTATCAGTCATGAGCTTCCGGGTACCAAGCAGCACCCTGCTGCCCTCATAGGTCACCTGGACCCCGTGTCCTGCGATGGCATTGAAGTCCTGTCCGTTTGGAATATCAATTCCCCTGGCCGCAGCGCCTTTCACTATAGCCTCACCCAGCGGGTGTTCGGACCCCTTCTCGGCAACAGCAGCCAGCATGAGCACCGTATCTTCACTGACCCCGCCAGCAGGTACCACATCTGTCAATTGCGGCTCACCCCTGGTCAGTGTACCGGTCTTGTCAAACACAATAGTATCCAGATTCTGTGCCGTCTCCAGCGCCTCGCCGCCCTTGATAAGAATACCGTTCTCTGCGCCCTTGCCTGTACCCACCATTACGGCTATAGGCGTGGCCAGTCCCACTGCACAGGGACATGCTATCACCAGCACGGTAATGGCAATCAGCAGCGCTGCCAAAAACGGACTGGCAATCCCGTAATTTGTCTCAATGTCCAGCCTCTCAAACCCGATGAAGTACCAGTAAAAGAACGCAACAAGTGCAATACTCATAACTGTAACTATGAAATGCCCTGCCACAATATCGGCAATCCTCTGGATGGGTGCCTTGCTGGTCTGGGCATCCTCCACCAGTTTGATTATCTGTGCCAGTGCCGTATCTGCCCCTACCCTGGTGGCTCTGTACTTGAACGACCCCGTCTTGTTGATGGTGGCACCGATAACCTCATCACCCACGTTCTTCTCTACCGGGATGCTCTCACCTGTCAGCATGCTCTCATCCAGGGCCGAGCGTCCTTCTATCACAGTACCGTCCACAGGCAGTTTCTCACCGGGACGTACGACCACGATATCGCCCGGCTTCACATCCTCAATAGGCACTTCACGCTCTGTTTTGTCCACCACGATGCGGGCGGTCCTGGCCTGCAGTCCCATCAGTTTTTTGATGGCCTCAGAGGTCTTGCCCCTGGAGTTTGCTTCAAGGTATCGCCCCAGCACAATGAACGCGATCAGCATCACCGCAGTACCGAAGTACTTGTGCTCGAATCCCGCCCCAAGGTCAAGGAACACACTGGCCGTACTGATGAGGTATGCCGAACCAGTGCCCGCCGCAATCAGCAGGTTCATGTCAGTAGCACCATGCTTCAGCCCCTTGTAGGCACCTGTGAAGAATTGGCGTCCGGGCAGGAGCATTACCAGTGTGGCAAATATGAACTGGAAATAATCGTTACCTAAAAATCCCATAATACCGGGTATGGCATTTACCAGCGGGGCGATGTTCTGCCCCATCTCGCCGATGGATACCGGTACTGCCAGTATCAAGGCGAGGATGAGGTTGCGCTTCTGGGATAGTATCTCCTTTTCCCTGGCTTCCCGCTCCCTGTCCACATCCACACCTTTAATTTCCTCTGCCCCGTATCCGATATCGGTAACAGCTTTAATAATATCCTGTACTGTTATCCTGCCTGGGTCGAATTCCACAGTACCTTTTTCAGTGGTCAAATTCACTGAGACCTTCAGGACACCATCCAATTTTCCCAGACCCCGCTCGATGTTCTGGACACATGAGGCACAGGTCATACCAGTGATATGCAAAGTGACACTCTCACCAACCACGCCGTAACCCAGGTCAGTGATGGTTTTGGTGAACTGCCCGGGACCGACCTGCGCCGGGTCGTATTCCACGACTGCTTTTTCTGTGGTCAGGTTCACCACCGCCTTGATGACACCAGGTAGTGTACCCAGGCCTTTCTCGATATTCTGGACACAGGACGCACAGGTCATGCCTGTAACGCTTATGGTGGTCTTCCCGGTCCTGCCTGGTGGGGATAATTCGGTCTTGGGCGGTGGAGATTGTGCGGTTTTGGGTCGTGGTGCCTCATCTTTTGCTTCAGCCTCTACAGGTATACTGGCTATCCCTTCGGTCATAAGCTTCACACCATCAAGTGTGGGAACCGGACAGGTTTCTTCCTCTTCCACCACCTGGTAGTCGGCATCGCGCACCGCCTGTTTTATCTCTTCAATATCTATCATGGAGGAATCATAGGAAACTACGACCTCGCCTGCTTCAAGGTCAACGTTCACCATAGTAACGCCGTCAAGGGCCGCAATGGCATCATGGACCCGCATCTGGCAGTGCTGGCAGGTCATACCTTCTACCTTAATTCTCACATCTTCCATTTAAAAACCTCCAGGGCTCTTGACTAAAATTATACTTTGTAACCACTCTTTACTATGATCCCTTTAAGATCCCCAATATCAATCTTCCCAGAATCGTAATAAACTTTTGCCTGTCCTGGCTCCAGGGTAACCTCCACATCTATGACACCTCCCCCAAAATAAACATTGCAATCCATTGAAGAAACAGGAACCAATTACTCATAATATAGTATCCATTTCAAAAGGTATGGCAAAATGCAAAATTAATATAGACACAGATTTCACTGATTTTCACAACAACTATTAATCTGTGTAATCTGTGTCTCTAAATTCCAAGCAATATGATCAATTACCATTTAATTTGAAAGGGATACACAATATACA
>PYCK01000048.1:0-1359 GCA_009649835.1 Candidatus Methanocomedens sp.
TCGGATAGGCATATCTGTTGTCAAGAAAATGCTCACTTCGTTCGCATTTTCTAAGCCTGCAGGAAAGTATATACTTTCCTATACGTTGAAAAAAAAATTAATATGAAATATTTGATGCATGAATTTAAGTAAAATAAATATCATGTATATTTAGCATATATATTTAGTATTTATAATTATTAGTTATTTATTAGGGGCATGTTAATATGGAACTTACACCTATTCAGAAAGAAATTTTAACTGCTTTAATTAATCTTTATCGCAAGCAAAAAACAGCTGTTAAAGGGGAAAATATAGCAGAGATTATTAACCGTAACCCGGGCACGGTCAGGAACCAGATGCAATCGCTAAAGGCATTGGGGCTTGTTGAAGGTGTACCCGGCCCGAAAGGTGGTTATAAAGCCACAGGTGCTACCTACCAGGCGTTAAGTATTGCTGAAATGGATAAAGAGGTAGTGGTACCTATATATAAAAACCAGCAGTATCTGGAGAATTTAACTGCTGCTGAGATTAGTTTTACCACTGTACGCCATCCTGACACCTGTAACGGTATTATCCGCATACTCGGGGATATCCGTGATTTCGATACAGGTGATATGATACAGGTGGGCCCCACTCCTGTTAATAAACTTGTTATACGCGGAAAAATAATGGGGCGGGACGATTCATCCAATGCGTTGCTGTTCTCTATCACAGAGATGGTTTCGCTGCCAAAAAGCCCTATAAAGGATTTCGTAACTGATAAGACCATAATCGTTCCTGCCAATTCCACTATCCAGGAGGCAGCAAGGATATTCACCAGGAATGATATTCATGGTGCGCCAGTGGAAGATAAGGGCAATATAGTGGGTATAATCACATATTCCGATATCGGTAGAACACTTGCCAGCGGAAAGATGAATCTAAAGGTCAGGGAGATCATGACCAGGGAGATTATTTCAGTGGATGGCAATACACCACTCTATGACGTTGTCAAGGTCTTTGATGAAAATAAGGTAGGAAGAATCATGATCACCGACGGCGGCAAACATATAGGGATAATCAGTAAGACTGATGTACTCCATGAGATGATCCTTCATTAGATTGACTGATTCATTTTTTCTCGTACACTCTTATCCCGTCATGATCTATCCTTAATATCCTGTGATATGGGATTGATGTACCGTCTATGGTCTCGAAAAAAGACCTGCCAATTGTTCGAAGGGATGACCCAGGTATTGCTTTTGTGTCACCTGGTGCACCTCTGTGTATATAGTATATGGTACAATGCTTGATATCCAATCCTTTCCATTTGATCTCGTTAAGGATGTCCCTGGGTCTTCTCGATTTTATAGTGTGCATGTCCTTCCCATCAAATAC
>PYCK01000048.1:1450-5896 GCA_009649835.1 Candidatus Methanocomedens sp.
AATACACTTCTCATCGAATACACTTCTCATCGAATACATTTCTCATCGAATACCGATAATTTGATGAATTACTATGTCGTAAATGTTGAACAATAAAAAAGTTTTCTGGATTGAATTATATGAAACATGAATTAATGGAAATCTTATGCTGTCCAATGTGCAAGGGTGATCTGGTGCTCACAGTAGATGAAGAGGACGATAAAGAGATAATCAAAGGATCTCTTTTCTGCGGGAAATGCAATGAACATTACCCGATCGAGGATGGCATTCCCAACATGCTACCTCCCGATTTAAGGGAATAACCACAGAGGTACTTGCAAGTGCAGCAGATACATATAAACAGGAACAGGATAAACTCGATCGAGTTCGATAAACCTGAGATCACTATACCGCTTGATCCAGGGAATGAATGCAGCTTTGAACTGCCAATTATTAATTACGGCAGTCCTACCCATGTGTATCTGTCCGTCAGCGATACACTTAGAAAAAACGTCAGGTTCCTATATGATAATGTCTATGTGGCCAACCAGGAATTTGCACCTGTTGTGATCAAACTTCCTGCTGATATCACTACATTAGAAGGTAAGATAAAAGTTACAACCGGATATGGGTCCCTCACAGAATCATTCAGGGTAATCATCGGTGAAATACCGGTTGTGTCCAAACCCAGGTCAGTTATCGATGTTGATGAAAAACTGGCCCTCCCGAATTATAGGCAGGACCGGACATCATCCAGGGATGATTGGGATATTGATCCAAGTAAAAATCCGGATAAGAACCGAAAAAGAGAGATAAAATTTAGTTTTCCGGATACGTTCATCCTGCCTTTGCTTATGATACTGCTTGTGGTGGTTATTCTGCTGGCCACATTTGTCTTTAACTTGGTAGATGTGATGTATGGAGCCCTGGCAGTTTCCATTTTAACAATAATAGTTATGGTATATGCTGTAATGCATTTACTGGAAAAAAATAATTGAAAAATATGAGGTATTAGAGAACATGAAATATGTTATCGTAACCGGAGGTGTGATGAGCGGACTTGGTAAGGGAATAACAGCCGCATCAATGGGACGTATACTGAAGAACAAAGGTTACGATGTAACGGCCATCAAGATCGACCCTTACATCAATATCGATGCCGGGACCATGAGTCCTTTCCAGCACGGCGAAGTATTCGTCTTAAAGGACGGCGGCGAGGTTGACCTGGACCTGGGTAATTATGAAAGGTTCCTGGATATCGAACTGACCCGGGAGCACAATATCACCACTGGTAAGGTATACCAGGCAGTCATCAATAAGGAGCGCAGGGGCGATTACCTGGGCAAGACCGTACAAATAATTCCTCATGTTACCAACGAGATAAAGGAACGGTTGAGGAATGTAGCCAAACAAAGCGGCGCCCAGATATGTCTTATTGAAGTTGGCGGTACGGTGGGCGATATCGAGAGTATGCCGTTTCTGGAAGCTGTCAGGCAGCTGCATAATGAAGAAGATGTGGATGACGTGGTTTTCATCCATGTAACCCTGGTACCTATGGATGCCCAGGGAGAGCAAAAGACAAAACCGACCCAGCATTCGGTTAAAGAACTGCGGGAGTTAGGTCTTCACCCGGATTTGATAGTTACGAGATGTATAAAGCCTATACTGCCCGGTACCAAGGAAAAGATCGCCCTGTTCTGTGATGTGCCGGCAAAGGCGGTGATAAGCGCCCATGATGCCGAGGATATTTATATGGTGCCCCAGCAGTTGGAAAATGAAGGTGCAGCCGATTACCTGTTGACCAAACTGGGACTGAACTCTAAGGATGACAATAAAGAGTGGGACCGGATGGTGGAAAAAATGCGCTCGACCAGCGGTTCAGTGGACGTTGCCGTGGTGGGTAAGTACACTGACCTGGAAGATTCGTACCTGAGTATCAGGGAGAGCCTGAAGCATGCGGGTATAGAGGTTGGGTGCAAGGTGAATGCTTACTGGCTGGATGCCGAGGATTTTGAGAATGAACCTGAATCTATCAGCCAGCTCGCAAAGTATGACGGAATACTTGTGCCCGGAGGTTTCGGGGTACGCGGCACTGAGGGTAAGATATCTGCTGTAAAATATGCCAGGGAAAATGATAAACCGTATCTGGGACTGTGTCTGGGCATGCAGACTGCAGTTATCGAGTATGCCAGGAATGTGCTTGGGTATGAGGATGCAAACAGTTCGGAACTGGCTGCCACTGAACATCCGGTGATAGACCTGCTGCCTGAGCAGGAAGGCGTGATAAATGTGGACATGGGTGCCACAATGAGGCTTGGTGATTATTTTGCTGAACTGACACCTGGAAGCCTTGCCAATAAGCTATATGGCTCTGACGCGATAATAGAGCGGCACCGTCACAGGTATGAAGTGAATCCAAAGTACATCGATGAGATGGAAAAGGCTGGCATGAAATTCACAGGACGTAACAAGAACAGGATGGAGATTGCCGAGATCCCCGGACATACTTTCTTCTTTTCCAGCCAGTTCCATCCCGAGTTCAAGAGCAGACCTAACAGGTCTTCACCACCGTTTTTGGGTTTTGTCAAGGCCATGTTCAAGAAAAACAACTGACGCACACCAGCTAACACTTACCAATTTTCACTAAATAACACTAACGCACAGCAACACTAACGAACAATAAATAACAATGCGGCTTTGGTGATCCATGAAGGCAAAAGTTGGGATATCTGTCCTGAAGGGTGAGGTGCTTGCACCCCCGTCCAAGAGTTACACACACAGGGCCGTGGTCATGGCATCCCTGGCAGAGCAGACCATTGTAAAGCGTCCCCTGCTGTCTGCCGATACTACTGCTACAATAAGGGCATGCGAAGCACTGGGTGCCGTGATACGAGAGATTGGTGACAGTCTCATTGTAGATGGTGTGAAGGGGAAACCTTCCGTGCCTGATAGCATTATCGATGTGGCCAACAGCGGTACCACACTGAGACTGTTGATGGCTGTCAGCGCCCTGTGCGACGGTACAACCGTACTGACCGGGGACGACTCCATCCGCACTCGCCCCAACACACCATTGATAGATGTCCTGAACCAGCTTGGGGCCAGTGTCATTTCCACCAGGGATAACGGTATGGCACCAATTGAAGTGAAAGGTCCCATGGCCGGAGGTGAGGCGGTAATGGACGGAAGTATCAGCAGCCAGTTCTTTTCGGCCCTGCTCATGGCCTGCCCGCTGTGCCGGACCAGGACCGTGGTCAAGGTGGATGGTGAATTAAAGTCCAGGCCGTATGTGGAGATCACTATTGAGATGCTGGAAAGTGCGGGCATTGAGATAGAACTGGTTGAAGACGATAAGGGGCACCTGTCATTTATCATTCCCCCGAACCAGTCATACGAATTAACCGAATACACGGTCTATACCGTGCCAGGTGATTTTTCTTCAGCATCATACCTGCTGGCTGCCGGTGCCCTGGCAGGCGGCGGTATTACTGTGGGCGGGCTGTATCCGAATAAGCAGGGCGATGCTGCTATAATCCCTATCCTGCAGGATATGGGTGCGAACCTGGAATGGGACCGGGAGCGAGGCGAGGTGAGGGTGAATAAAAGCCGGTTGACAGGTGTTACAGTGGATGTTGGGATGACACCTGACCTGGTGCCCACACTGGCTGTACTGGGTGCGCTGTCAGGAGGCGAGATGGTGATCGAGAATGCCGGACATGTGAGGTTTAAGGAAACCGACCGCCTGCACGCCATGACTGTGGAACTGACCAAGATGGGAGTGGATATAACAGAGGAGCCTGACCGGCTGGTGATAAGGGGCGGCGGCCTGCATGGTGCCCGGGTGAGCGGCTGGCACGACCACCGTATCGTGATGGCGCTAAGTGTGGCAGGAATGGTTGCCGGGGATACGATTATCGATACAGCCGAATCCGTTGATATTTCTTATCCTGGTTTCTTTGAAGCTATGAANTCACTTGGCGGGGATATTACACTGGAATAAATTATGGAAATGCGGTTTGATCAGCCACCACTTTAGTTATCTGGGAAGATGTAATATGAAAAAAATTAACTATATCTATAAATTATATTGAGCTGTTATTAATAATGTCAAATGATGTTAAATCCCAACATTGACAGTTAAAATTAATATGAGTTTGGTACTAGCAGATTGTCTGGATCAGACTTACAGAGTTTTCCACATTGTCCTGTGAGCTTCACACATTTCCATTACTGATAATGTATGTCACAGTAGGATCGCTCCGAATGGAAGGAGTGGCATTTCTGCAATTCAAGATATGACTTTCTTGTCACAGCACAGCACCCCCTCAAGCATTTCACAACCCGAACTTCGGGCGGTAATATGCGAAGAATGAAAGTCTTGTTTGAATCCAAGGTGTACAATTACGGGCTATATCCAGTCTATCGAGGAAATAATTCCTCTGACGAAATTTTAAGTGTTGTGAATGT
>PYCK01000049.1 GCA_009649835.1 Candidatus Methanocomedens sp.
AGGCATCCACGGGGTTAGAGGTCGGGTTGTGAGGTATGTGTGAACAGAGGTGGGATGGACGAGCGTGTATGCGGCACAAGACAGAGCGAAGTCGCCAACATCGTGTTAGGCGATGCCCAGCAATTTTCTCAGCTTTTACGAAGTTTGTTCGTGTATCGATTAGAGAAGCGGAACAAAATTTGTAAAATAATCTTTGGAAGTAATTCCTCTTTTTGTGCCTTTCTGAATACATCATCGAGGGAATGGAATGTACCTATGTCCTCTATCATCCAGGCACTCATTGTATTCAGGTCATTCTCCCCATCCCAATCGATAGTTGGAATTTGTTCCTTACTGATAATGCCTTTCTTGCTAATAGCGTCATACAGCGCTTTATCAAATAATGAATCACAAGATATCCATTTCTCTGAGAGATAGCACTCACACCAGGGATGAAACCATATTTTATCCGGCATGGACTTATATAAAAACGCTGGAATTATACCCTTCAAGCAATTCTTCTTCAGAACAACTTGATGATATCTTGCAGGGATTCCTGCTGCACGCAGCAGAGCAACTTGAAGATTAGTCTTATTGCTACATAGTCCTATTCTCTTTTTCAGCGTATCTGACGCTCTAACATCGTAGCAATCCAAAGAATATATTATCTGATCTCTTACAAAGAAAAAAATCCTTACTGACGCCTCTTTTGGCGTTTTGGCATCTTTGATGAGCTCCCTTACTTTTTCCCTTATCTCCTGATTATCGCTATCGCATAGTTCGGTTGACTTTAAATACTCATCCATCCCTTCGGGTGGTTGCCATGCCATTTCTTCACCTCTGAATTTTGTTTTAATAGCTGGGTTTCGCCTAACATTATATATCCGAACATACTTTTCATATCCCGCCTATTCAGTGTTATATCCGAACCTAGCTCATCTTTATATTCTTCTGGACGAACTTCAATCATTAGATACATCCCTTCATTATCCTCTGCATTAAGTCTTTCGACCCACCCCAAAAACCTCCTCCAGCCACATAACCAACCCGACCTCGACATACCTCACGATAGCCTCCCGCAGTCACAGGTATACCCCGGACAAGATGTAACGAGGCCTGTATAGCGATTTTCTGGATTATTCCCTATCAAACTTACCAACTCACTACAACAGGAAACAACCCTTTACCTCAGCGTAATTTTAAAGTGTAATGCTATGTCATACCCGATGCTCAGGTGATGTAATTATCGTTTCCGAGGGGCGGTGGTAGATGGTAACTTTGAGGAGGTCGCCGGAGTTGAGTATAGTATTGTTACTCTTGGCAATATTGAAATCCCCTGTGTCATCCGGATCCCAGATATTATCATGTGATTGGTTAGTTGGTGTACCCCACAACACCCCACCAAGAGCGTGGCTAAAACCATAAGGTGTTCCCGTGACTGGCAGGTCTATGAGATTATTCTTTAGTGTGGCCCCATTTACACTGATAATTATACTGATCTCAGACACATCAAATGAATCCCCGCCCCTGTGCACCAACACCACTTCCTGGTTGGACAGATTCACACTCTCGATGTCAATATTTGCGATAACCGGTTGCTCCAGCTCGTAGCCCGTGACCATAGTATAAACAATGCCTGAAGCCACCACTACTATCGCCGTGATCAGGATAACTCCCATTACTTCCGACATTCCACTGTCATTGTTAATACTCTTAAATGTCATTCATATTCCTACACAAATTCTCTTTCAGGTCCTAATCCCTGATCCTGCTGATCAACAGCAATCCCCCAATAATAACAATAAATATCAGGACCGAAGCAACATATCTGCCCAATGTCCTGCCATCCCGCACTATTGTATCATCATTGGAAACCACCATATCAAACCTTACCAGGCGATCCACATTCAGATGCACCGACTGTTCCAGTGTATCCTCATTATTTATTACTCTAATTGTATATTTAGTTTTTGGGTCTAAACCGGTAAAAATATACATACAATCCCCGGACCCACCAGACACCATTTCAGAACCCCGGATCACCTCCACATCAGATTTTGTATTAACACTGACCCACAGATCAGCATAATCCTTAACCGGAATTGCCTCCCCGTCAGAATAACTCAGTTGAGCAGGTATATCCAGGATAGAAAGCAAGGTCGGTGCCAGATCCTCCTGGTTGTACTCACCCTGATCAATACCAAAAACCACATTGGGAGAGATGATCAATAGCGGTACAGTAACAGCTTCACTTGAATAGTAATCCTCTGACGCATGTCCACCCCTGGACGATTCCGGAGTCTTGAAAGCCATACCATGGTCGGCAGTGATGACAAGTGCAGTATTACTATCCCGGGCAGCACTGTACAAAGGTTCCAGCTTGCTATCCACACCCTCAATAGAACCAATATACCCATCCACACCATTGTAGTGCCCGGCGCTGTCCACCACCCCCACATTAATAGTAAGGATATACTTCATATCAGGATGCTGCCTGGCCATAAGTGTAACAATATCCCTCGAAGCATCCAGTTCCCAGTTTGAATATGCAATATAGCTATCCAGCCCATCGGTCCCGTCTATGTATCCAGGCAGTTCCTGTTCCCAAAATTCAAGTTCCCTGACAATATCCACAGGCACACCCGCATCATTTACCTGCACCTGAAGAGATGGAGTTGATATTGAATTGGATGGGCTGTGGAGGATAATATCCTGTTCATCACGCATTTCGGAAAAATCACCATTGTGCATGATGGCAATACAAAGGAAGCCTTCGTCTTTGAGCACATCATAGATAGTAGCATCATTATATTCTACCAATTCCTGTTCTGCCCCGGAAAAACCGGTGATGATAACAGAATGGGCAGGTCCGGTACTTGGAGTCGGGACGATGATCCGGGGCAGCAGTATCCCGTCACTCATCATATTTTGAAAGAAGGGCACATCAGCGGATTCTACCGGATCACCATTGAGTGCAAGCGGGGTACTTCCCGGAGTAACATAGGCAGACCCCATACCATCAACGATCAGCAGAATAATATTTTGCGGCGGGTTGGTCTCCCCAACCTCGATAGTGGTCTGGGCCCCAGTTAATGGTATGGAAAATGATACCAAAAGAATAAAAAATACTGACAGCCCGCAGCGATATATTCCTTGCCCTGATGTCATTTTCATCACTAAGAGAACCGGAGTGCTTCCATCAATTTTGACATGTCAACGATCTTATCATTTTCACCAATGATATGTGAAACCACAAGATACCGGCCGTGAGGATAAGCTATCAATTCGCCCATCAGGGTATCATCAACCATATATGTCCCTTTCATGGCTGGTACCTGGTTGAATTTAGTCTCTGATAATTCCCAGGTAATACCGCCCTGTTTATCTGAAAAATTGCAAGGGGTGACGGCATATCCTGCCATCTGTTCTGTTCTTTCATCAACAACTATGATAGTCGCCCTGTGATTACCTGGTTTTTTGAAGATCATGGTAACCATGCCATCTTTGCTATAGTTATTTGAATGCTCCCATGTACCTGGCAGTTCATCAGGGATGATCGATTCCATTTCAGTGCTGTTCCTGACAGGAGGCAGTGTATCAGAAGCATCACCATTGGGCTGCAGGTCAGCCGGTGGTGCTAAACAATCAGTATTATTGTCCAGACAACCTGAAAATGCAATGGCAAAAAGGAATAGGACTAAAGAT
>PYCK01000050.1 GCA_009649835.1 Candidatus Methanocomedens sp.
ACTTAAAGAAAGATTAAATTTATGATGTGACTGTCTGAATTTTATTCACTCGATGAAGGCTGATAACCTGTCGTTTCATCTAATTTATTCTCAAGTAAGCCCTCAGGCTTAGGATAAGGAGCAAATAAATACAGTTATACCTTACACACCGGGCTCTTCCTGAGCCAGTCGATATCTGACTGGTACAGCGTTCGAAGGTCACGCAAACCCAGTCTCAGCATTGCCAGCCTGCTGACACCCAGGCCCCATGCAAGGACAGGATACTTGATACCCAGGGGTTCGGTGACCTCCTTGCGGAACACACCGGCACCGCCAAGTTCGATCCAGCCCATACCCTCGATATACACTTCCGGTTCCACGCTGGGCTCGGTATATGGGAAATAGGCGGGCCTGAACCTGACATCGGCAAACCCTACCCTGTGATAGAACTCCCTCAGCAGTCCCAGCAGGTTTGAAAAGCTCATACCCTCATCCATGACCACGCCCTCAAGCTGCTCGAACTCCGGGGTATGGGTGGGGTCAATGGTCTCCCTGCGGTATGCCCTGTCGATGCAGAAGGCCTTTACAGGCGGGTTAGGGTTGTCTGCAAGATATTTGATGGTATTGGCTGTGGTGTGGGTGCGCAGTACGTTCTTTTTGGCCTGCTCCCTGCTCCACTTGCCGCCCCATCCCTTGCTGTCGATATCGCCACCGTGTTCGTGCATGGCAGCCACGGAATCAGTGTATTCGGGTGGCACATCACCGGTGCTGTCCAGGTAGAAGGTGTCCTGCATATCCCGGGCAGGGTGGTCCTGGGGCTGGAACAGGGCATCGAAATTCCAGAAACTGCTCTGTATGATCTCGCCCTTGATCTCTGTGAATCCCATCTCCAGGAATATCTGGCGCATCTCATCTATGAGCCTCTGGTACGGATGGGTCTTGGCACCGTAAACAGGCTGTACCGGTGCATCGATATTATAAGCACGAAGGTGTTTGTCCTTCCAGCTGCCTGTCCTTATAAGGTCTGATGTGAGCTGGGCCACTTCTTCTTCCAGTGTGATACCAGCCTGGAATATTACCGCACCCTGTTCTGTGATGGTGATAGTTCGTGTCTTATCTTCGCTGACCTCAATGAGATTGCGCTTAACAAGGTCTTTTTTTACACCCTTCGAAATTGCAGTAAGGGTACCTGCCTCCAGACCGGCCAGGGTCTCTTCATCATCTCCCGGCGGTGGAATGTCGCCTGGGACAAGGTTACCGTCTTCGATTTGGGCCCAGCCTTTTTTGCGCAGCCAGCCCAGTGCTATTCCGACAAGTTTCGGGCCGAACTCATCCTTCACGGCATCAATGGGTGTGGGTGATGTGACCTTTTCGATGACCTGTCGTTCGGGCAGGCCCGAACTAACATACTCTTCCCCCTCCTTTGTCAGGTTGTATTTCTCAGTTGTAAACTCAGATACCTGTAACAGTCCCTTTTCCTCAAGCAGGAATGCACTCTGCATGGCAGCTTCCACGCTGAGGCATGAGGCAGCTGATAATTCTTTCGGGTCTGTTGTCTCCAGGTCTCCCATTGCCAGAAGTACCTGTTTTTCATTTGGGGTCATATCGGATTGGGTAACATCGGCCATTGTCATTACACCTTAGTTTTAGGGTATATACTCCCCTATAAAAGACTTAAAACTATCCGTATGTATCCGGATATCAGTACAAATGTTTTTTAACCATTAGCCAACATTATTCTCAAGCCCAGTATGTTTCAGGGGGTCCGATGATGAGCAAATTAATCGTGATGGTATTTCTAATATCTATATTACTTGTCCAGTCAAGTGCAGAAAACATTCCACCTAATATCTGGACATACACTGATGACTATTTCACAGCATATGGCAGTCCCGAGATGGTTGTAAGTATTGCAGGCAGCCCGGAATATGACAGGGATGAGACCTCGAATCTACTGGTCCAGGTCATGAACCAGGGCAAGATAACAGGTTTCAAATCCGAGGACAAGCCAGTTGGTTCCAATGAGATCGCACTCTCGAAGATAGAACAGCAGCTGGAATACGGCATTACTACGTCTGTGGGAGTAGTGGCTTCCATATCGGCAAAAGATGCTCCTGTGGACATTAAAACACCGCCCCAGAGCGCTGGTACCCTGGTATCGGGACAGGTCTCCCAGCCGCTGCCCTTTGAGATCAAGATATGGGACAGTGCCCCAGCAGGGAAATACACACTGGAAGTAAATCTTACCTACCAGTTCCAGAAAGATGTCCAGGTGGACGGGAATGCTTCAAACAACCAGATCGACTACAACATGCTGTACCAGCATGTCAACGAGACCCATGAGATTTTTATAATTGTCAAAGAACAGGCCGATTTCGAAGCTACAGAAATAACCAGTGACCTCCTGCCGGGAAAGCCCGGTATCCTCAGTATAACCTTCCACAACACAGGGGAAGAAACAGCCTCAATGGCCACCGCCAGGCTGCGATTATCAAACCCGCTCAGCAGCACGGATTATACCGCTTTTTTGGGAGATATGGAACCAGGTGACGAGTCCCGGGCCAGGTTCAACATAGATGTGGACCCTGAGGCCATACCTAAAGCATATTCTGTTAAAACCGAGATCGAATACGAGGATGCAGAAGGACAGATGAGAATATCAGACATCATCTATGTCCCGGCACAGGTCAGGGACCAGGAGGAAGGGAAGGGTATATTTGGCAATCCACTGCTGCTGGGTGCTGGCTTGATAGTAATAGCTGCATTGATATTCTTATACCTGAAGCGGCGGGAAGGTGGCGGCGGTAGTGAACACTGATGTCATTATCACTGTGGAGAACCTGGTCAAGAGGTTTAACAGTCATACTGCAGTAGATGGGGTTTCCTTTGAGATTAACAGGGGTGAGATATTCGGGTTGCTTGGCCCCAATGGTGCAGGCAAGTCCACCATCATCTCAATTCTGTGCTGTCTGCTGGAGCCCACCCTGGGTAGTGTGGTAATCGACGGATCTGATATACGTAAGAATGCTAACAACATAAAGAAGATCATAGGCGTGGTGCCCCAGGAGATCAGCCTGTATCACACACTGACAGCAAGGGAGAACCTGGCTTTTTATGGAAAGATATACGGGCTGTCAGGCAGGGCACTGAAATCGCGTGTAGAAGCACTACTGGATATGGTAGGTCTGACCGAGCGGGCCGACGACCTGCTGGAAGGTTATTCAGGTGGTATGAAGCGCAGGATCAATATCGCTGCTGCACTGCTGCACGAACCCAGAATATTATACCTGGACGAACCCACAACAGGTGTTGACCCCCAGAGCCGCAGGAGGATATACGATACCATCCAGGACCTTAACCGCCAGGGTATGACCGTGCTTTTAACCACACACCAGATGGAGGATGCAGAGAAATTGTGCCACCGCATAGCCATAATGGACAAGGGAAAGCTAATAGCCCTGGATACACAAAAAGGACTCATGGAATTGGTGGGTGAAAGTGATCTGATCCATGTGCTGGCACCGGAGATACTACCTGGACCTGTGGAATCGATAAAGCGCATGCCTGGTGTCCAGAAGGTATCGCTGGATGACGGGAACATGACCATCCAACTGTTACGGGGCAGGGAATCGCTGGTAGGAATTATCGATATCCTGACATCTTCGAAAACACAGGTGGAGTCCATCTACATCAAGGAACCTGACCTGGAGACACTGTTCCTTCACCTGACCGGGACAAAGCTGAGAGGGTAGGATATAAACTGTGAGGATAGAATATGAAGTTCCATATCATCGCTGCCAAGGACCTGAAGATCGTAATGAGGGACCGAAATGCCCTCTTGCTGCTGTTCTTTATACCAATGGTGATCATATCAGTTGCCGGACTGGCCCTGGGCGGTGAATCCGATGACATACAGATCGATGTACTGATAGTGGACCTGGACAACGATGAGGTCTCCAGGGGATTTGTGGAGTTCCTGGAGGAGATCGATATACTTAACGTGGACATGGAATCAAATGAGTTCGCTGCCAGGGATATGGTCAAGAACAAGGAATACGGCAGTCTGATAATTATCCCCCTGGGTTTTACTGAATCCGTTATGATGGGACATGATACCGAATTGCTGATCATTGTGAACCCTACCGAGGAATCATTTAACACAGTGGTGGAAAAGATAGTAGAAGGTTATGCCAGCAGGATATCTACCAATGTGGTGGTTGTAAAAACAGCAAGTGCATATGGGATCCCTGCCCATACGGAAGAGCAGATACTGGAAATTGTTGATACGGCAGAAGAGTTCGTCCAACCCCCGCCTGTGGATGTGATAATTGAAAGTACCACATCTAATCTGGTGGAATTTTCGCCCTTTACCCAGTATGTCCCAGGGTTCGCTGTAATGTTCCTCCTGTTCACCGCCGTACAGAGCGGAGCGATCAGCCTGATAAAAGAACAGGAAGCAGGTACACTGAGACGGCTGGTAACCGCTCCTATCAGCAAAGCAGAGATCATCGGGGGCAAGATCGCCAGTACATTTATCAGGGGATTTGTGCAGCTTACCGTACTGATCTATTTCGGGCATGTGGTCTTTGACCTGGATCTGGGCAGTGATATACTGGCCCTATTCGTACTGATAGCTGCAGTCACAATGGCATCCACGGGATTGGGGCTACTGGTGGCTGTACACGTGAAAACAGTAGATCAGGCAGATTCGGTATCTCTCCTGCTGGTAATGTTAATGTCTGCCATCGGTGGTTCATGGTGGCCGCTGTCCCTTCAGCCTCAGTTCATGCAGGATATGGCACATTTCACTATAACGGCATGGGCTATGGATGGGTTCTATGACCTGTTGTATTTCGACATGGGACTGGCCGGGATATTAGAGGAAGTAAAGTGGCTGGTGTTGATGATGATCATATTTTTTGGAATTGCCATCAGTCGGTTCAAGTTCGAATAAACCGGTAGTTCAGGTAAAAATAGCTCAGGTAAAGTATGAAAGCATCGCATTGCCGAACATCATCAGGATGATAAACTTTAGCAATTTACCAAAAAAACATCCCAGTGTATATAGCCGCACAGGGAATCTGGAGAATC
>PYCK01000051.1 GCA_009649835.1 Candidatus Methanocomedens sp.
CCTGACCCCCCTGGCAGTGCCCTCGATACTGTACCCCCCGGCCTTGCAAGGTGATATGCCCGAGACCACCCTTATCCGGAAAGCTTCATCCCCTGCATCCTTTGGGACAATATCAATACCCAACTGCCGGGCCAGCAATCGCATCTTAGGAGGATGCTCCCGCCAGCGCCAGAACCCGTGGTCGATGTACCCGCCCGGGAGCCCCAGGCGCTTGGCCCAGTCCCGCAGGTATGTATCCCACCTCTGGTACAGGTCAGGGTGCAGCTCAAGCATGCGCCGGAATTCCGCACCCAGGGCCGCCGGGCACAGCCAGCAGCCCACCCGCTCAAACCCCATGTCGTACAGTGGATTATATTCCAGGCCCCGCCAGTGTATGTACAGCCACACCTCAAGCGCACGCCAGTCGCGGATGGGGTACACATTCACCTGCCCCGGCACCAGGGGATTTCCCTCAGTGGCAGGGATGCGGGCACGGCTGAATGATTCATACTTACGCTTGCCGTCTATGGTCAGGTAATTCCCCTTTTCCGGTATCTCCCCTGCAGGAGCCAGCTTGCAGACCTTGCAGCACCACCTGTAATCCTTGGCAGGGGGCCCGAAATCTGGCAAGTGCTGCCAGAACACGTCCCCTGCATCCAGTTCATCCAGGTCAATGTCATTATCATGGCAAAACTGCCGCGCATATTCCACAGTCTCAGGGAATTCCAGGCCAGTGTTGATGAAATATGCCTTAGGGCTGTGTTTCAATGCGCTTTTGGTCAGGTCCAGCACCACCAGGCTGTCCTTGCCGCCGCTGAAGGACACATACACGGGTCTGCCGCGGTATTCCTGCTGGTTGGCCATGCCCTTGATAGTGTTCATGGCATTCTTGCCCAGGCGTTTGATGGCAGGCGCGTTGGCCCTGACCACCTTGTCCATTGTGGGAACCACATCCTTTAACCGGGCCCGGCTTTTCCCTATCTTCCTGACCCTGATCGCAGGTGTGGCATTTTGCCCCATCGCTTTGGCATCCAGCAGTGCAAAACCCACACCCGTCATTGTCCCCTTCCTGACAATGATATCATCACCCTGCCTGACATCATCCGAACACCACTGTACCATATCAGAACTAACGGTCTTACCGCTGAGATGGCCGGGAACATCTGACAGCTCAACGGTCCTGTGCCTGGTATATTGTGCCATGAGGGCAGCCCCATCCATTGAAAGGTCGAACTGCCAGTCCAGGGTTTTCAGGTCAAAGCGCAGTATCCCAAACACCAGAGCGTCCACTATTACCTGGTCGGTCTTATCCTCACCACCAATTTTATTGAGCAGGATAATACGCTCACCCAGCGGGTCAATACCGTAGCGGGCAGTCAGGATATCATGCAGGATACTGCGCTCGTAAGGTGAGCCAAACCGCACATCTCCGGGCGGTCCAAGTTCAATTCGCTGACCAGTCGAGTTGCAGAGTGCACACTCGATACTGATAAGCGGGAGATTACAGTCCGGGCACCAGTGAATGGATGCACCTTTTCCGGGTTTGAATTGTCTTTTATTGCGTTGTTCGGTCATTTGGCATGGTAGTTATTGCAGGTATATATTCTTAAGACTCTCTTTAACATCGTGTGGGTAACTTCATTGTTCAGGAACATATCATGGAACATGGAATCTCACGACCTGGCTTAATGGACAGGATTTATAGGATGGAATGGTAACCATTATCCTGTCGATCCTGTAAATCCTGTCAATATTTTCGATTTTTCCGATGATCCAGGCAAACTATTACCCACACAATGTTGGAGATATCCATTTTTAAATATTTTTACCTGAGGATTGGAATAAACACACAATGGACCCGGCGGGATTCGAACCCGCGGCCTTCACGTTGCGAACGTGACGATCTACCCCTGATCTACGAGCCCAAAAAAGAAATAATCGGGACATTTTCCTGCCCCGAAATCCAGTAATAGTCAAAAACAAAACAATTCAAACTATCTTTGCGGACTTCGCGCTCTTTGCGGTGACTAAAATCATACACCGCAAAGGACGTGAAAGAGCAAAGTGTTCAGGATTTATGTTCCTGACTATAAATCAGTAACTGGTTATCAATTGATATTACAGGCGCCCCAGTTCGATCACTGAAACACTTTCAACTTCATCGACTGCTGCAAAAGCCTCTTCCACCTTATCGGTACCACCCTCGATATCACCCACGACGACAACGGCAATAACGGCTTTCAGGCCAAAGGCTATGGGCTCCTCGGAAAAACCGTGGAGTTTTACACCCTCAGGTATGACCGCTTCCAGTCTCCCTTTCAGGGCATCAAGGTCGGTTTCCACGCCAGCCGGCATGATCTTGATCTTAGCTGCTACTTCGCCCACACTGTTCACCTCAGGGTCCCTGGAACTGGCATCCCGGACACGTATACGGGTTACTCTGGTGCCTACACATTGCACATCTTCCAATTTCCCTGCCACATGATGGGCACGGGAAACGCACATACCCTTTCTCGATAAGTTTTACTCCGCATGAAATACAGTATTCTGCTTTCTGGGTCATCCTTGTTAATTCTCCTATTAGATTTCGATATAGTATGATTATACTGACTTAAAACTTGCTCTTGCCATATATCAATGTGCCCCAGGGAACACCGCCTTTCAACGCTTCGATAACTCTATCAAAGTACCTGCCGTTTAACACCATACAATCCATCCCGTGTGTCATAAGAAAAGCGCTCAGCCCCTTATCCACACAGGTCTCCTCACTGCCAGCCAGATCGCCGGCATATATCTGCTGCACCAGTTCACCATCCAGGTAAATACCGTCCACATCTGTGACCTTTACCAGCATGCTGCCAGTTCTTTGTGCAACCCAGGCAGAAATGGTATCTGATGTCACATCCCATGAGTGTTCCAGGCCGCTGTCGTCCTTATGCAATATTGTGTATGGCAGCAAAATATTTACGCCGGGTTCGTGTATCTCCAGGTCATTAGTAAGTGGCACGCCTGAGATGTCAGACAGGTAATAGGCATACTGTTCCATAGCCAGTATTGCCATCCAGTGTGCCGCATCCCCTGAAATACCTGATATCTCCTGGAAACCCCTTACATTGTCTGCGAATACGGCCCCACCTGGAATGATAAGGACTGATTGTAAGTCCTGGCAGGCTATGTCATTGACCTTCCTGATAAGTGGGGAGGCACAGTCCATCAAGCTGCCGCCCAGTTTTATTACTACCCTGGAGTTATCTGTCATTATACTGTTCATTGGCGGGCTAACACATATATACTGTTGATATTCGCGCAGTACATCACAAAAAAATATCAGAGCATGATAAAACGCTTCATATCAAGAACCCGGTTTCGCTCTTGGTCTTGATGTCCACCAGGATAAAATTCTTCATATTACTGCGCCTGATATCAGCAATATCCTTCAACTTGACACCTTCCACAAAGGAAACTTCACCGATCTGCTCATGGAACTCATCAAAATCCAGCTTGACCTTTAAGCCTCTCAATCTAAGTGTAATAGGCAAAGGAGATAGTACTTCATTGATCGCAGGCACCTGGTCCTCGATCTCTTTTTTCACTCTTGGCGGCATAACGGAAAGCAGGTCCTTACCAATCTCTTCTCGTTCCTTATCAAATATCTTGCCAACAACATCGACCACCTGGTCCATGGCAAACATCTCTTCCCCTTTTCGCAGCCTGTGGGCAATACGTCCCAGGTTACCCACATAAACATCCGCATCTGGTATGTCTGCAATATCTATCTCTGGAGCCCCTGTGACCACTATGGGGATATCGATACCTTCGAACAACTTTGGCTTGCTCTCTGTGATGCAATGTTTGAAATTGCCAAAAACATACACTGCCACGTCATGCTCATTGATCAGTTCACGCTCATGTGCAGATATCTGGCACGTCCTTGCGCCCACACCCCTGCCCAGCCCCACCATATTGGTCTTTGCACCTTTACGGCGCAAAAACTCGGCAATGTCACAGTCCGGGTGCGGCAGGTGATGGTATGCAAGGGTCGGTGCCACAACAGCGATCTCGGTGCCGGATAGAGGTGCACGGGTCAACTCGCCCAGCAATTTCTTTGTCAGATCTTCAACAAGCCCGGTATCCTTGATCGGAACCAGCATTATGATGACAACTTCAGTCTGCATTATATTCTTCTGGAGAATATAACCTCCCAGGTCCTCTACCAGCTCTTCGATCAGGTTATGTTTATGGACCCCGCCTTCGTACATCATTGGTTCAAGCATTGAGCCCTACCTCTTTTAGCAATTGATCGCGCATACTTACTGCCCTGTCCTTCCAATCCTGTTTAATAGGATCCTCGGAAGCCACGAAAAGAATATATTCATCTGTCAGTTGATGGTACCTGACCCTGAAACCCTCGGGGATGATCCTTAACATTGCATCAACGATCCTGTCATTGATCTCCTGTACTTTTTCATCGATCACCATGTCTCCAAGCAGATCAACCTCAGTCATATAATCCGGAGTTTCCACAACGATCAATGTTCTTTCCTCATGCAAGATATTGCCCCTGCCGTAGCGTTCCCACAATTTTGTAAGCAGTTGAGGGATATAAGCTTCCTTGTTAAGGCTGATTAACACTTCAGCTTTACCGTATCCGCCAATCTCCAGGTCAGCGAAATCACTAATTTTAACCGACGCTAATCCTTTCTTGCGCAGACCAAGGAAAATGAATACCGGTTCGGTCACATCCACAAAAGCCCTGACCTTCAAAAGAACCCTGCCCAGCGCCAGGTCGGACAGCACATCTATTATCACTCTCCTATAGATATCTGCACCTAACTCTTCTGGTGATTCCACGATAATTGTATCATCTTCCATCTATATGACTCCCCGCCGGGTCTATTTATCAATAAAACCTGATACCAGTAGTGCCGCACCAACAGCACCGATGTACTGGGAATGAGGTGGGACCGTAACCTTGATCTTCAGCAGTTCCTCCATGGCCTTGGGTACACCCTCGATAAGCGATGACCCGCCTACCATGATCAGCGGTTCCTTAACATCGATCTCCTGCAATTGCTGCTCAAAGACCTGTTCCACTACACTGTAACAGGCAGCTGCTGCCACATCCTCCTGGGCTGAGCCTTTTGCAAGGGAATTGACCAGGCTCTGGATGCCGAACACTATGCAGTAACTGTTCATCTCCACGTTCTGCTGCATTCCCTTAACAGCCAGATCGCCCAGTTCTGTGATATCCACACCCAGCCGCTTTGCAGTCATTTCCAGGAACCTGCCTGATGCCCCTGCACAAATACCGCCCATGGTGAACATACCAGGGATACCATCCTGCACGGCGATGGCCTTATTGTCCATACCTCCAATATCTATGACAGTGGACGGTCCAACCTGGCTGTTGGCAAGATAGACCGCTCCTTTGGAGTTGACAGTGATCTCTTCCTGGACCAGGTCTGCATTGAACTCCTCGCTCAGCAGGAACCTTCCGTAACCGGTAACACCTATGGCCTGTATATCATCCCTGGTAATACCAGCCTCAACCATGGCATTTTCCAGTGATTCTCTGGCACTTTCCACCACCTTGATAGTGGGAACCCAACCTGTGCCTATGATCTCATCATCCTTCATTATCACGGCCTTGGTGGTAGTCGACCCCGAATCGATGCCGGCGGTCAAACCTTCCTGATGCTCCCTGGCAAGCAGGCTGCGACGCCTGGCAGTGGTGGTCAGTGCTTCCAGCCTGGTAAGTAGGGTACTTGACGTTGTACGTTCAGTGAACGAATAACTAATGACAGGAATCTTCGAGTTGGCATAAATATACCTGCGAATCTCATTTCGCACCAGGGCACCTTCAGCACACCTGAAGCATGAAGCGATCAATACGGCATCAGCCATGGTCTTTCCTTCCACAATTGCTTTTGCCCTTGCCATCATCAATTTCAGGTCAGGGCTTGCCACCTTGAACCCGAAATTTTCCTCAACATTCTGGACGTCCTCTATGGATATCTCAGGGAAGAAAATTTCAGCATCAACCATACTGGCAGCAGTATCTATCTCTTTCTGGATACCACTGTATTCACTACCACAGGAAAGCTGGGCGATCTTGACAAGGCTTTCTTTTGCCATATCATTCACCTCCCTTTCCAAGTCCTTCCAGGAAATCATGTATCATATGCACAAATGCCTTTGCATCCTCTTCGTTGCCGGGATAATCCAGTTCCAGTATGGGTATGTCCTTTGTCCTGACCAAAAAGTTGACAAGTTCATTGGTGCGGGCGCAGCCCATACATCCGAAGGATATGTCTGGCTCCGCGACAATAACGGCTGCCTCAGCCTCCTCAAGCAATGGACCCAGCAGCGCCATCCTGCCCCTTACACCGGAAGGTACTTCAACGGCAGCATATTTCAGTCCGATCTTCGGGTCTTCAGGTGTAATATTAATAGGCGGCGAATCCAATCCTGCCGTACGGATCTTTTTCCCGACCTCCCGCATTACAGCAAGAGGTTCATGACCGAACCTGTCTATAAGGTCTGATAGAATCAGACTATTGCTGGGGTAAATAAAAACCTTAACCATCTTGATAACCTCATTTGGACTGTGCAACCTCTTTTTCAATAATGTCTTTGAATGTTTCTATGTGTATTGGCAAAGACCGGGTCATTTTCGTTCCCTTGCCCTCCCCTCTCTCGATCTCTTCAAGTGCTGATGTGATATATGGCAAAAACGGAAATTCAAGCTCGTGCTGGTGGAACCCGGGTTTGGGTCCACCTCCCCGCCCGGCCCTGCACCGGTGCGGATCGCCCGGCGGCACACCCCTTTCCTTAATGAATATCCGGTTGGGGTCAAGAGTCCGCATCTCTCTTGCAACTTCATCTACTACAGACCTTTCTCCCTCGATAATAAGACCAAAACAAGTCTCTTTTACCGTGATATCGGCCTTGCTTTCATATATCCTGATAACAAGATCGCTGGGAAGGGTAAAGGTGGAGTGCAGGACTATCATCTTGCTTATAATATCATCATCGTTCATCCTTTTCTACCTCCGTGACATACATCACATCTCCCTGTTTGACCCCATCCAGTTTTTCAATATCCCGGACAATTCCGATTATATTAGTAGCGTGGAACTTCTCGCCAGTGGGACCATACCGGTTATCGTCCACGGATTTTGTACCGATCAGACCGTACTGATTGGACGCCTGGTTGGTCACGCCAACTTCACCGGATAAGACCACATCCTTTGGAGTATTTTCAGGCATGATCTCCTTGTATCCCTCTACCCGTTTGATTGTCTTGAAAATAGAAGTATTCTCATATGTGAAATGTACAGGCAAAGGTGCTATCGGACGATCCTTCAGCCTGAGTGCATGTTGGAAATATTCAATGGTGATCGGTGCTTTATCCTGATAAAAATTGATGTGTAACAATTGTTTGGGTGGAATACATAACAAAGAAACTTTTTTCGCTTCAATAATTTGCATTGTGGTAAATGGCAGTTGTTCAACAACAATGGCATCCTCGGCTATATAACCATCAAATGTGACCTCAAGTCCTTTTTGATCTGCAAATGCTTTTGCCTCATCGATCGTCATGCCCTGGAACATGATCCTTTCAGGCGAGACCCTTACTTCCAGTTTGTTCCCTTTTTCTGCCAGCTTGATAAGCTGGATCCCCTTATTGACGTTTCCCACGATCGAATGCACCATACTGCTGGTCCGGTCATCCTTATAAATAAAAACACGTCCCAATCCCGAACCCTTGTTTCGCACTGCAACAGCACCTTCCGACCTGGAATCCAGGGACTCGAAAGGACAATCTTCACCATTTAAGAGGTTGTCAACTACGTAGGAACTGGAGATGTCGTCCACTTTTAATATCCCGTCACCTATCAGTCCAAGGAAATGTTCAGCACCATAAGGTGCATCCTTCCTGAGTTCCACTGAAAGGTAGGTGAATATCTTCATCCCATTTTCGAGAGGTGTATTCATGTCAGTGGTGTTGATCTTATCAGTCAGCGTTTCCCACCGTATAACGGGCTCTATCTTGTTGATCGTGTCCCCTTGTTCCAGTTTCGCAATGATATTCTTGCCGCTTATAACCCTTGCAAAGACACCCCCGTCAGCTGGTGAACCATGGGATGCAGTATGACGGTTCTTTGATATCACCACATACGTGTTCTTTGCATCATAACCCCCGGCCCCGAATACCAGGTCATATCTCTGGTAATCAAAGGTTCCCCTGTCCGGTGTGATATTGGTGGGAATGGGGCCAAAAGCCAGTGCATCGATAGTGGCCCAGTGGGCACGTAATTGTTTTCCTACAATTTGACTAAGCCAGGTGGAGACCAGTTCGGGTTTTTCAGGATCTACCTCTATCTTGAACTCGCCTTTGTTTGTCTGGACACTGTACTCGGTGGTCTGTTCCTCTTTCTCTTCGTCACCTTTTACAATGCCTGTCGTTGTCCCGCTAATGCAGGAAGTTTGTGTTTTAGTAAGAAGATCGCCAAGAGATGCCCCTTCTTCTATTTCAACAGGGACCTCGTTCAGTTCTACAGTGATGGTGCTTGTCAATAACCTTCCTCCATGTGAGACAGCTAATGTATAATGCTAATATACAATAATATGTAATGCCACTGGGTAATGCTACAGGAGAATTACCCGGATTACCAATATTATTTGTATTTGTGTGAACAAACTATAATTCTTTCGATATACCTTCAAGTGCCTCGTCTCTTTCATCTCTTGTCAGATGGCTTAGCACCTCTGAAGTTTCACCGATATCTACTATCTTACCAAGTCTCATAAGTGCTGCCCTGTCGCATACCTCGGCAACGAAATCCATATCATGGGATACAATAACAAAAGTCTCACCCAGTGTTTCCCTTGCGTGTAAAATAGATTTGGAAACCTCGATCTTTGTAATAGGATCCATGGTACCAGTGGGTTCATCAAATACCAGTATCCTGGGCTCCTTCATTAATACTTGTGCCATCGCTACCCTGTGATTCTCACCTTCACTGAGTTCGTCAGGCATTTTTTGCAGTATGTCTGTGGCTTTTTTCTCAGAAAACCCTGCAGTCATCAGGGTTTGGATAGCCTTGCGTTCTCCAAGTTCGTGTGGCAGTTCCAGACCAATTGACTCGGTCAGGTTATCCACTACGTTCCTGTGGGGATACAGGCTGTATTCCTGGTGAAGCATACCAACATATTTAGTGGCCCTTCCCTTACCATTTGGACCCAATTGAGTCATATCTATCCAATCATCTCCTATCTTGATGTGTATATCACCGGTTGTGGGTTGTAACAGACCTGTAATTATCTTGGATGTAGTAGTCTTGCCTGCGCCGCTTACTCCGATCAGGCCGAAAATCTCCCCTTCCCTTACATCAAATTCGATATCATTAACAGCATTGACTACACCTCTATCAAGTGAGAAATATTTCATCTTAAGGCCTTTAGCCTTGATAATTAAATCCCCCACAGTGTAATCATGTTTCTCAATTACAGAGGCTTCTTTCATGAATGTGGAACAAACCTCTTTCGGATCTCCCTGGGCTACAATCTCCCCATCTTCTAAGAGTATTGCCTTGTCTGACAGCTCTTCAATAACCTGGGGCCAGTGTGAAGTAATGACAAGGGACATGTTATACTGTTTCACAGAGTTCATTATACTATTATGGACAAGTTCGGCTGTTTTCGGGTCAAGTGTACCTGTAGGTTCATCGGCCAGCAGCATCATGGGATCCTTGACAAGCTGTCTTGCCAGTACTACCCGCTGTTTTTCACCACCGCTCAACTCCCTGGCAATATGCATCATGCGGTGAGACAGGTTGACCTGATCCAGCAGGTCGGCAGCTTTATGAATAGCAGTAGGCCCTTTTTCCCCGATCTCGTTAAGTGCATTCATCACGTTTACTATGACCCTGTCATCGCCGTACAGTGCAAATGTACGCTGCAGCATAATAGCAAGCCGCCGGGATATGTCTCTTCTGACGGGATCGTGGATGGGAAGTGATACAAAATCTGCAACCGTTTCTTTCAGTTCAGTACCACATTTTTTGCAGGATTTGCCTGCATGACTTGCGGGTTCGATCTGGCCGCAGGATTCACACCGGGCTACATGGTATAGTAGCTGTCCCGAGATACGGTCGAATTTTTCCACACCTCTCAGGACATGCATCAGGATTGATTTCCCTGATCCGCTTTTTCCAAGTACTCCAATAGCTTCACCTTCATTGATCGTCAGATTTATATTTTTCAATACATCAACATCATCAAAGCCTACAGATAAGTTTTTAATTTCAATGAAAACTGACATTTATCTCTCCTCTTGCATAATTTTATTAGTATGGTTATTTAGCCAAATAATATTACATATCCTGGACACAACCGCAATACATTATATACTTATCACTGGTGATTCTTTAGTATATAAATGCATATATTCGTGATACTACATTGATACAATCAATACATAAATATAACGATAATACATTAAAGTGAAAAATTTAGCAATGAAATGTAATGTATATTAGATGGAAATTATTTTATTGAGTTGAGCCGTGCTTCAATCTTCTCTTTGAGAAGGGCGCTGAGGACTTTCCCGTCCACACTGCCCCTGAATTCCTTCATGACCTCTCCCATCAGCGGCCCGACAGCACCAAGACCTCTTTCTTTTACAAAATCAATCCGTTGATCTATGATATTTTCCACTGTGAGCTCAATGTCTTCAATGCGTTTTTGTCCTAAACCCATATTTTTAGCAATATCTTCTACATCCATTTTTGGGTGTTGTGCAATCCCGATTAACAGATCAGGTATTACTTCTTTAGCAGCACCGCCAGAAACGAATAATTTGAAAACATCGAAATAATGATGAGGCTCTACTTTATCTATATCAAATTCATGAGTCAATTCGCTTTCCTGTCTAAGGCTTTCCCGTCTGAGTTTGGTAAGAGTATTCACTAATGTACTTGCAACCAGTGTTGGATCAATACCTGGCACTTCTGCAATAAT
>PYCK01000005.1:0-535 GCA_009649835.1 Candidatus Methanocomedens sp.
GTGTAACTAATTATTTATTACAATATGATCTAAAGTATAGGTGATATAAATGAAAATTAGAGTCGTAAGTTCAAAAGACGAGATAAGTACTATCGGAGAAGAGGAGATTGTCCACCTGGCATTCAGACCTTCTAACAAGGATATTTTCACCCTTGTCCAGACATGCAGCAATCTAAAGGCAATTCATATACCAAGTTCGTATAACAAGACAATATCAAAATCCATCCAGATGTTCCTTGATATGCAGAACATTGCCCTTCTTGAAGGCGATGTATGGGGTCACAGGAAGGACATCAATGAATACTATGAGATCAAACCACAGATATTTGACCGCATAGAGGATCTCAGGAAGGAAGGAAACTCCAATGATGAGATACTGGACCGTCTTGGTATGGAAACCAGGCTCAGTAAAGATCTTATCAAGTTCTTGATCTGAAGTACAAAGCAACAAACCGATATTCCGGTGTTTACCGGAATTATCATTTTTTATTTGTTTATATTTTTATATTTTTATTTTGCCAAAAACGAGCCGCAG
>PYCK01000005.1:545-5455 GCA_009649835.1 Candidatus Methanocomedens sp.
ATATTCCGGTGTTTACCGGAATTATCTTTTTTTATATTTTTAATATTTCTATTTTACCAAAAACGAGCCGAAGGCATAATCCTCAAGTTCAACCACTTTTTCCCATAATGAATAACATTCGCAGTCAAGCCAGGACAATGCCTCAATGTCCTGGGTGATAGAAAAATCACGCAGTGCCTGGGCCACATCCCTGTCACACTCCCTGCAATTATGGGGTCCCCTTTTCGTACCGGCAGCTACCGGGTCAGATACTAATGTAAGTCCAG
Source organism: Candidatus Methanocomedens sp. (assembly GCA_009649835.1). GTDB lineage: Archaea > Halobacteriota > Methanosarcinia > Methanosarcinales > Methanocomedenaceae > Methanocomedens_A. Next base: position 812 of record PYCK01000005.1, read on the forward strand.
GGAATTTCTCCTTTGCAGTTCTAAGAACAAATACAGCGCTCCAGAGCCATGGAGGCCGGTAATCCCTGCGGTCGTACAGTTCTTCGACCAGTGTACCTTTCTGGATATTGGTCAGGTTCAGGGAAATGGTAGTGGCATACGGCGCAGCATCTGATATTGAGACAAGGGCATCCTCGATTGCTGTTTTCTCAGACAAAAACGGGGGTTTTAGCAACAGGTACGCTTTGGTGGATACTCCCATCTTTGAAGCTATCTCCGAGGCCCTGGTAAAGTCATTAAAAGTAAAACCCTTGTTTATACAGTCCTTGCGTATGGTATCACTGCTTGTCTCAAGTCCGATTGCGACCTCGAACTTTATGTCATATTTTTCAAGTATGTCAAGAATGGTGCCAAGAATTTTTTCATTTACAAACTCAGGCCTGGTCTCAGCCATGACCTTTTTTATGGAACCGGTTTTTCCTATCCTTTCCATCATCGCATTTCTTACCTCTTTGGATACCTCCCTTTCATCAAGAAAACTGCCTGAGGTAAAGATCTTTAACAGGGATGTTCCGGTTACCATTTTCTCCAGGGCATGGTCGAGCTGGGACAGCAGGTTATCTTCTGATGGGGGTTCATCTGCAGCATCATTGAAGTATCCGCACATTGTGCACCCGCTTTTACGACTCCAGTAGCACCCGATGGTACGGAAAATCACTGTCAATGAATCAACGGCCTTCCCTTCCTGCGGGTCACGTCCGGTCCAGACTGCTACTGGCATATCAGGAGAATATCGCTTTTTTTTCAAGGTAAAACACTCAGAATGTTATTTTTCATGGAATATACATATCAGCTATGGTTTTCAGCTATGGTTTCGGCCTAACTTGATCTGGTACCACATTTGGGGCAGATCTTCCAGGAGGAATCCAGTTTATTACCGCATTTTGTGCAATAGATCTGCTGTTGATCCTGGCCGCATTCGGGACAGTGCTTCCAGCCCGGTTGAATGGCACCATGGCAATTCTTGCATACAAGGTTATCTGATACAATCGGTTCCTGTGTACTCATATATGGTTGGATCAGTTCAAGAGACCGTGTTGCCTCACCGATCATCACACCATCCTTTTCCTCTTTTATTACCAGGCGCAGTTTTCCTGCCATATCCTCAAGGAAATCATTGTGATTATCAATTAACCAGTCCAGCAGGTCAGCATCGCCATTTATTGAACTACTGATCTGCCTGATAGCCCGATATCGCCTGATCAGGTTTTTGTTATTAATGTTATCTGATGAGCGTTTCAGGATTTCTATTTTCATGTTTTATCCTTTTCCTGGTTAAATAATTCTTGTTTTTCCATACGGGCCACCATAAATTATTGTTATCCAGTTGTTCAACATCATCTTCATCTTAATTCAATGAGATAAAATTCGGTGCTTCCTGGTTTTTTTCTATCACAATAGATATATCTGGTTGCTTATTCAAATTCGATGGTAGCCGGAGGTTTTGGTGAAATATCATAGACTACCCTGGCAACACCCGGGATCTCACTGGTTATTAGTGATTCAATTCTTTTCAATGTCTCCCATGGGAGTTCCATTGGTACGGCAGTCATACCATCCCTGGATTCCACTGCACGCACTGCTATGATCCAGCCATGGATACGCTGGTCACCTTTCACTCCGGTCCCTTTCCCAAGCAAGGCTGCAAAGGTCTGCCAGGGTTTGAACTTCTCAAGCAGTTCATTTTCAACAATAGCATTTGCTTCCCTGACAGCGGCTATTTTTTCTTCGGTAACCTCCCCGATTATCCTCACAGACAGGCCCGGCCCAGGGAAAGGCATTCTCTTTGATATCTCGTCGGGAAGTCCAAGGGCATGGGCCACTTCCCTTACCTCATCCTTATACAATTCAGAGACGGGTTCAATTATTTCGTCAAAATCTATGACCGAAGGTAATCCACCAACGTTATGGTGTGATTTGATCCCGCCCTCTGATTCGATCCTGTCAGGGTAAATAGTACCCTGGATAAGGTATCTTGCATTGAGTTCCCTTGCCTCTTCTTCAAATACCCTGATGAACGTCTCACCTACAGCCATGCGCTTCTCTTCCGGGTCAGTAAGTCCTTTCAATGCCCCTATAAACCTATCACCGGCGTCTATCACCTGGAGGTTCATACCTGAAAAGACTTCCTTGATCCGCCGGGTCTCCCCTTTTCGCATCAGGCCGGTGTCAATGTAGATCGATGTCAGCATGTCCCCTATGGCTCTATGAGCAAGGACGGCACATACTGAACTGTCCACACCACCAGAAAGTGCGATAATGGTCGGTCCGTCAATACTTGTTTTTAATTGATTTACTGCGTTTTCAATAAACTTATCCACTTTAACCATTGGATATTTTCTCCGGAAAAAATTTTTATTAATAAGATCTTGTAGATATTACAATACTTCTCAGTTTGTAGATATATACAATACTTGTCAGTTAGTATTTAATTCCATTTACTCAATCAAATTCTTATGTAATTTATGATATTTAAACGATAACTCGATTAATAACACAATAACTAAATACTATCCTTTTTTTTACTAATTTGTGAGGTTGGTTAATGCTGACTGATGGAGTAGAATCTGAACTTGAATTATTGGAACGTCATATTATCATACTGAAGGTTGTTATTCGAAATGGGCCTATCGGAATTATGAGAATGTCTGAGGAAACTGGTATACCAAATCACAGGGTTCGGTATTCTTTGAGGGTGCTTGAACATGAAAATTTGATAATTCCATCTACCTCCGGTGCTATAGCCACTGACGAGGCCAGGGAATATATTATGGGTTTTGAATCTGTCATTACACGTTTAACAGAAAAAATGAACGATATTAAGAATATAGGGTAATAGGTATTTTGCAAGATATTCTTCAAGGAATTTTGCAGGACGAAATACCACCTGGAATTGTACACCTGTTTTTAAGATAACAAACCTTTTTGCATGTAACACAAAATTAAGATAACATGCAAGTACTGGTTGTAACAGGGCGTAAGGCAGCAGGGATAGTACGTAAGTCTGTGGGCAATCTGGCCGAGGTTTTGGTACTGGATATTGATGTTGCCGCCTTTACCACGCCGAAGCGTCTTGAAAAATCCCTCAATGGACAAGAATTTGACCTTATTATCATACCGGGGCTCGTCTCTGCCGATTTTTCCAGGCTCGAAAAGCAACTGGAAACTCCAATTCGGCTGGGTCCAAAGCATGCTATTGACCTGGGATTCGTGCTGTCAAGTTATGCTGATGTTGAATTATCGACCACCATACCCGCCTGTGAACTACTAATACAGCAGCGACGGGATATTGCATTATCAAGTCTTGCAGAAATGGAAGATTTCGCATCACCAGCTTTATTGTTGGGCCACCTCAAGATCGGCGGGGATTCGACCATAAAAGTGATGGCAGAAATAGTGGATGCTACTGCCCTGCCCGATGATGAACTTATTGAGAGGATACATCTTTTCCAGTCCAAAGGTGCAGATATCATTGACCTTGGTGTGGGCATGGCCGCTACTGCAAGTGATGTTCGGCGCACGGTCAAAACGGCCAGGGAAGTTGTTTCGGTGCCCATAAGTATTGACACACTGGAGCCAGAACTGATCGTCGCAGCAGTGGGATCTGGTGTTGATATGGTATTGAGCCTGAATTCTGGCAATATCCCGCAGGTTGCACCCGTTATTTCCAAAAAGGATATTGCTGCGGTTGTTATTCCTGACAGCGGTGGTGGCATGGACAGCCTGGAGGCAAACATCAAGTCTGCAAAGGATGCAGGCATCTCAAAGATCATAGCAGACCCTGTGCTGGACCCACCAGGGCAGGGCATGGTTGAATCCATGACACGGTATAAACAATTCAGGCGATCACACCCCCACATCCCCACCTTCTTCGGTGTCGGTAATATCACTGAACTCATTGATGCCGATTCGGTTGGAGTGAATGCGATGCTTGCTTCCATTGCAGGTGATGTGGGATCAGATATTTTGTTTACGCCCGAATACAGTGACAAAGCCAGGGGCAGTATAGCTGAACTTAAAACTGCGGCCGGGATGACGGCACTGGCCGCTCGGCGCAGCACTCCCCCCAAGGACCTGGGACTTGACCTGCTTGTGCTGAAGGAAAAACGGTTCAGGCAATTCGATATGCTGCCCGAAAAATTCATAGAGAGTGAAAAAAGCTACCAGTGGATGCGTGACCCTGCAGGGAGTTTCAGGATAAGTATCTCTGATCAATGTTTCAGGGACGGCGAGTTCAGGCAGGGCAGGATCATTGCCAGGCATACAAAATATACCATTGTAGGGGATAATGCAAAGGAGGTGCTGGATACTGCCCTGGACTTGGGGTTGGTATCAAGGCTGGACCATGCTGCCTACCTGGGCTCGGAATTGATGAGGGCTGAACTGGCTATTAAACTGGGGCGTAGTTATTCCCAGGATGATGATTTTTAGACAAGGTAATTTACGTATAGGAAATTATATCTGAAATCTCCATTTTATAGAAAACCTTACAACGTCAGGACAGGGGTAATGGGGGCCGGAACAATGATTGGAAGAAGTTAAATCATATACCAGAGATATTCAACCAGATGAAAATCGCAGTAACCCGGCTGGAAGAAAAGTCAG
>PYCK01000052.1 GCA_009649835.1 Candidatus Methanocomedens sp.
ATTATAAACGCATTTCGATATCGATATAGGTAATTTTCTTAGTTTCAATCAAATCTATTGACAGGATTTACAGGATTGGATCGTATCCTGTCAATCCTGTCTGCAATTTCCATTTTCTTGAAACACACTCCATTATGTATTTGTAGCATAAACAATATTCTCAACATCACTGCCAGGAGGAATGACCACTGGACCTTGAAAAGATCGCACATGAACTCCGCACCTTTGAAGGAATCACACGAAAGAAACCCATAGCAGACATTGTAAACATCTTCGAGTCCGTACGCTCTGAATACGGGTGCTGTATAGTAGATTTCGGGGACGATGCAGCAGTCCTGGATATGGGCACCGATGATGTGGTACTGTTCGCAGCCGACGGAATATGGGGTCGGCTCCTGGATGCCAGTCCCTGGTGGGCAGGCTACAGTTCGGTACTGGTCAACGTCAATGACATCTCTGCCATGGGCGGCAGGCCCCTGGGTATGGTCAATGTACTTGCCAGCAGCAAGAAAAAAGCATGTCTGGAATTACTAAACGGCATCAAGGCGGGCATCTCCAAATTCGGCGTCCCGATGGTGGGCGGACACCTGCATCCCGACACACCACATACATCGCTATCAGTGGCCATTGTAGGTACAGCCAAAAAGGACTGCCTGATACGCAGCGATACCGCAAAGACCGGGGATGTGATCATTGCAGCGTACGACATGGATGGGCAAGTGGGCCCCAATTCCCCGTATAGCTGGGACACCACCACAATGAAGGACCCTGCCGAAGTCAGGGAGAAATACCTGGTGATGCAGACCATAGGTGAAGCGCATGTCGTCAATTCAGGCAAGGATATCAGCAACCCGGGCACCCTTGGTACACTTGGAATGCTGCTTGAGACCAGTCATAAGGGTGCGGTTGTAGATATGGAAAAGATACCAGTGCCCGAAGGAGTGGACTTTATCCAGTGGCTCAAGATATATCCTGCCACAGGATATATTGTGACAGCCGCCCCTGAAAATGCCAGTCGCTGTATCGAACTGTTCGAAGAAGTGGGTATTACCGCCTGCATAATAGGAGAGATCACTGACGATAAACGCCTGACAATGATACACAAGAAAGACAACTGCCAATTATTTGATTTCAACAAGGACATTATCACAGGTATTACCCTGTAGCTTTACAGGAGGTGCCAGTAATTCCTGATATTAAAGGTATAGCCAGGTCGACCCTGGAGTTCATTATTGAGGTTTCCCGCTCATCGGCACCTAATGAGTTTGCAGGGTTGATGCGGGCCGAGGAAGGTGTCATCAAGGATGTGATATTCCTGCCCGGCACAGAATCATCCCAGGTCAGCGCCGTTTTGAGATTATACATGATGCCCAATCTCAGTATCGCAGGTTCTGTCCACAGCCACCCATCATCCAACACCAACCCTTCAAGGGCCGACCTTGCACTGTTTGCCAGGATAGGAGATTACCACATCATTGTTGGTGCACCGTATAATATGCGTTCATGGCGCTGCTATAATGCGAACGGTCATTCCAGGGTGCTGGATGTGCTGGATATCGAGTTCGATGACGACGAAGAAGATTTTGACCTGTTCTGACCCACCATAAAACAGACAATATATATATAATTTGTATAATTTTATATCAGATGCAATTTGTCAGGACATGGTTTGGAATTTTTTCAGTTGATGACGGGAAAATAAATTCCTGTGATCTTTACCAAAAAGATGTTAAGAGCCTTGCAGGCCGGTTACAAGAGATACCTGAGGTACTGGAATGCAATGAGGTCTGCGGGATTGATATACGCAGCCTGGCAAAGGATTGGGGTTTTATTGCATCGGAAAATGAGTATGATGAACTGTTCCGTGAGGTGAACATAGAATATGCCATGATGCAGGTCACTGCATCCGGATCAGATGAACATATCCTTATCCGGTTTATTGATGCCCTGGATGACCTTGACAAAAACACCAATGCACTGTCAGAGAGGTTAAAGGAACTGTATGACCTGCATTTTCCGGAACTCAGGTTAAAGGGCGAGCCACTTGCCAGGTTCATATCCAGGCATGGTGTCAGGAACAATATATCAAACTGGAACATCGAAGATGAAAAGATCCTGGAGCGGGCCAGGAACTCATCAGGAATGGAACTGCCGGAACCATGGGGAACAAGTATAATTGGACTGGCTGCCAGTATTGCCGGGTTATATGACAACAAGAACCGGATATCACTGGATATCGAGGAATACATGAACAATCACCTTCCCAACCTTTCAGCCGTAGCCGGTGCCCACATCGGTGCCAGGCTGCTGGGCATTGTCGGGAGTTCAAAAAAACTTGCCAGTATGCCTTCAAGTACCATCCAGGTACTGGGGGCTGAAAAAGCACTGTTCAAACACCTTAGGGGGAATGCCCCTTCACCCAAACACGGCGTAATATTCCAGCATCCCCTTGTCAAAGAGTCACCCTGGTGGCTGCGTGGTAAGATCTCAAGGGCGCTGGCTGCTAAAATATCAATTGCCGTGCGTATAGACTATTATTCCGGGACATTTGATGAAGATATTGCCAAAGACCTGTACCGGAAAGTGGATGAGCTGCATAAGAAATATCCCAAACCCAGGAGAAAGAGGAAATAAACCAATTTAAGTATACGAAGACTTAGGACTGTTAGTACGGGGATAGTTATTACCATGTTGGACAATTATGCTCTTTAATTGCTGATAAAATCCATAATCCATCTAATCACTAAAATTAGGCGCCAATGAGATTCAAAAATGCCCTAGACATGCACTATAAAGGAGAAATAATTTCAACTTCAGTTAAAATATCATCCAAATAAGGATACCCTGCACGTTTAGCCCGCGCAAGTTCTTCATAAATGGATGGAGCTATGTTTAGGT
>PYCK01000053.1 GCA_009649835.1 Candidatus Methanocomedens sp.
TGGGAGGAACTGTATACCAAAGCCAGGGAACTTGGTGTGGTATTCATGCGCTATACCGAGGATAAGGAACCGGAAGTGAGCGAGAAAACAGTGCGTGTATTCGATCACCTGATGAATATGGATTTCGAGATCAATTACGACCTTATGGTCTTGAGTGCCCCGATGGTCACTCCTGCGACTAATGAACTGCTCGCACCGATGTTCAAGGTAACGCTGGATGCTAACAGGTTCTTCCTGGAGGCGCATATTAAACTGCGACCTGTGGAATGTGCCACAGACGGAGTGTTCTTAGCCGGGACATCACAGGCACCTAAACTGGTCGACGAATCTGTCAGCCAGGCATCTGCGGCAGCATCCCGTGCATGTACTATCATTTCAAGGGATTTCCTTGAAACTATAGGAAATGTTTCAGTAGTTGACCCGGAATTGTGCATTGGCTGCGGCCGATGTACCCTGGTATGTCCGTATAAAGCACCTGAGCTTAAAGAGGTCACGGTCGAGACCGAGGAGATCGTATATATCACAAAGAAGAGCGAGATCAACCCGGCTGTGTGCAAGGGATGCGGATCTTGCGCTGCTGAGTGCCCGACTGGTGCAATAACTGCAAGACATTTCACAACACCCCAGATAATGGCTGTAATAAAAGCTTATGGGGAGGGGATATAAATGAGCGATTTCGAACCTGATATATTAACATTCTGCTGCAACTGGTGCAGTTATGCCGGAGCCGATCTGGCAGGTGTATCACGATTGCAATATCCCACAAACAACCGTATCATACGGGTGATGTGCAGCAGCAGAATTGAACCTATACATATTCTTGAAGCTTTAAAGGAAGGCACTGACGGTATATTGGTAACAGGCTGCCATATAGGCGACTGCCACTATATCGAAGGTAATATCCATACTGATGAGAGGATGAAGGAGATCGTAGATGCACTGGAACACCTCGGTCTGAAGGACAGGCTCCATCTGGAGTGGGTCTCAGCAGCCGAGGGTAAGAAATTCCAGGAGACTATTACTGATTTTGTAGAAAAGATAAGGGCCCTGGGCCCTAATCCTCTAAAGGAAAAAGCGAAGGAGGAATAACATGACTGAACAAGAAGCAATAACAAATGAAGAATCAGAGGAAGTGAGAATTGGAGCTTTCATCTGCGAATGCGGTGTGAACATCGCAGGTGCGGTGGACTGTAATGCAGTGGCAGATTATATTTCCACTCTTCCAAATGTGGTCACGTCCGTGGTTAATAAATATACATGCAGTGATGCGGGACAGGCAGAGATAAAGAATGCCATCAAAGATCTGAATCTGAATCGTGTGCTTGTGGCGTCATGTACGCCAAAGACCCACGAACCCATTTTCAGGGCATGTGTAGAGGAAGCAGGATTGAATCAATACCTGTTCGAGTTCGTGAACATCAGGGAGCACTGCAGCTGGATACACATGTGGGAGAAAGAGGACGCTACCAAAAAAGCAAAAGAGCTTGTCCGCATGGGTGTGGCAAGGGCTGCATTACTGGAGCCTTTACAGTCAAGTGAAGTTCCGGTGACAGATGCAGCGCTGGTCATTGGTGCCGGTGTAACAGGTATGCAGGCGGCAATGGATATTGCTGATATGGGACATAAGGTGTATCTGGTAGAACAGGGACCTTCCATCGGAGGCAAGATGGCTCAGCTTGACAAGACGTTCCCGACCAATGATTGCAGTATCTGTATTCTTGGTCCTAAGATGGTGGAAGTGGCCAGGAATGAGAATATCGAGATCATGAGTTACTCCGAAATTGATGAAGTTGATGGTTATGTGGGTAACTTCAAGGTAAAGGTGAAGCATAAGCCGCGGTATCTCAATATAGATGAGTGTACCGGTTGCGGCCTGTGTACTGAAAAATGTCCTGTTGAAGTGCCCTATGTTGAGTTCGATGAAGGGATCGGTACCAGAAAAGCCATCTATACCCCATTCCCTCAAGCAGTGCCATTGCGGGCACTGGTGGATAAATCAATTTGCATTGACTGTGGTGCGTGTATAAAAGCATGCGAGCGCGGTGCTATTGATATGGATCAGCAGGAAACCTTCTCTGAACTTGATGTTGGTGTTATTGTCGTGTCTGCGGGTTTTGATGTATACGACCCTGAACCTAACCACGATTTTGGTTTCGGTTTGTATGATAATGTGATCACCACCATGGAGTTTGAGCGCCTTATCAATGCCAGCGGACCTACCATGGGTAAAGTAGTGCGACCAAGCGATGTTAAGCCACCCAAGCGAATAGGGTTTGTACAGTGTGTTGGTAGCAGGGATAAGAATTCTAACATATACTGTTCCAGTTTCTGTTGTATGGCTTCTTTGAAGAATGCCCAGTTGCTCAAGGAAAAATATCCAGATACAGAAGTATATATTATGTATATGGATATGAGAACGCCTTTCAGGATGTATGAGGAGTTCTATAACAGGGCAAGGGATATGGGTATCAGATTCATAAGAGGCAGACCTGCAGAGGTTACCGAGAATGAGGATCATAATATTATTGCCAGGATAGAGGATACCCTGACCAATGAGATCGTAAATCTGGAACTTGACCTGATGGTATTGAGTGTAGGCGCAGTGTCGCCAGAGAGTACTGAGACGGTACGGCAGATCCTGAAGGTGAGCCGGGCTGCGGATGGGTTCATGATGGAAGCACATCCAAAGTTGAAACCGGTTGACACTACACTTGACGGCATCTTTATCGGTGGTATGACCCAGGGACCTAAGGATATTCCATATTCCATTTCCCAGGGCAGTGCGTGTGCGGCCCGTGCGACACGATTCTTGGCACAGGGCAAGGCACTGACCGAGGGTATTACTGCTAAAGTGGATGAGGATATCTGTGTGGCCTGCGGTGTGTGCGTACCTATGTGTCCATTCCAGGCGCTGTCAATTGAAGATGATAAGTTGAAGATCCTCACGGCCCTGTGCAAGGGTTGCGGTACATGTATGGCAGCCTGTCCCACAGGTGCTTTGGAGCAGAGTCATTTCAAGAATGAACAGCTGCTGGCACAGGTTAAGAATGTGTTTGCTTACGGGGAGGTGTGATCATGGCTGAAGAAGGATGGGAACCCAAGATCGTGGCGTTTTGCTGCAACTGGTGTAGTTACGGCGGAGCTGATACGGCAGGTATGGGCAGGTTCCAACAGCCTGCATCCACCAGGGTTATCAAGGTTATGTGCTCGGGCAGGATCGATCCGCTGCATGTGTTCAATGCTTTCCTTGAGGGTGCGGATGCGGTACTGGTCACAGGATGTCACATCGGTGACTGCCATTATGTTAACGGCAACGAGAAGACTGAAGTGAGGTATGAGTTTTTGGAAGAGATGTTACAGCAACTGGGCCTGGAGCCTGATAGGCTGCACCTGAACTGGATATCTGCCAGTGAAGGTGAGAGGTTCGCCAATTTCATAACTGATGTTACAGCAAAGGTAAAGGAACTGGGACCCAGTCCCCTTAAACCTGCGGGGGTGAAGTAAGATGGTTAACGTAGGAGATATGCTGGTAGGATATGCCACGAACGAAGATGTACGCAAGCGCGGTGCTTCCGGTGGACTGGTAACTGCCGTACTGGCCGCAGCCCTGGAGAAGGGACTGGTCGAGAATGTTGTGGTAATGAAACATATCAACGAGTTTGAAGCTGTGCCTATCATCACTGATGATGTGGATGAGGTTTTGGCATCTACGGGCAGTCTGCATTCTGTGCCAGTGAACCTGGCCAAGTATGCGATGGGTCGTAAGGTTGCAATGCCTGCCAAACCATGTGATACACAGGCTGTTATTGAACAGGCCAAGCGTGGTATGATCGACCTGGATAATACCTATGTCGTGGGATTGAACTGCGGTGGCAGTATGCATCCGGTGACTACTAAGAAGATGCTTGTTGAGATGTATGATATTGACCCTGAAGATGTGGTTGGCGAAGATATCGAAAAGGGTAAATTGATATTTAAGACAAAGAACGGTGAAGAGAAGGCTATAGCCATTGATGAACTGGAAGAAGCCGGATTCGGAAGGCGCGAAAGCTGTCGTTATTGTACGCTTAAGATACCTGTGAATGCAGATCTTGCATGTGGTAACTGGGGTGTGATCGGGGATAAAGCAGGCAGTGCAACTTTCTGCCAGGTGATGAACGATAAGGGTGTAAAACTTCTTGACAACGCAATTGAAGCAGGTCGGATCGAAGTGGAACCAGCCAGTGATAAGGCGATTGCGATCAGGGCGAAAGTAAACGATGTCATGGTTAATCTTGGCAACACTCTTGAAAAGGAGATATTCCCTGAGATACCTGATGAAGAGCGTATGCAATATTACATGGAGCCAATGGCAGATTGTATCGATTGCGGGGCGTGCAAGGAGGTATGTCCGGTTTGTGCCTGCGGCGAGGATTCCAAGTGTACTATGTTCCATTCCCTTGTTGACAATTACAAGATGAGCATGTATCATATGGTACGGCTGCTGCACTTGTCTGACAGTTGCATTGCATGCGGGCAGTGCAGTGATGTGTGTCCGTCTGATATTCCAATTACTCTTCTGCAAAGCAGTTTTGCTATTCCTTCACAGCGCAAGCGAGAGTATACGCCGGGTATGAATGTTGATGATGTTCCTCCGTTCTTCGAGGTGATATTAAAATGATAGGAAATGTATACCAGACCGTGTGCCCTGGATGTAATATGGGTTGCGGCCTTTATATCAGGGAAGATGAGGAGGGTGCACTCGCTGTTGATTTCATGAAGAGTAGTCCTGCGAACCTTGGCAAACTCTGCAGGTTCGGGATGAAGCTGGCCCACCATTACTCAAAGGCTACCAGTATGGTGGATGGAAAGGAAGCGAGTGTCGAAGATGCGGTAAAGGCTGCATCTGATAAGCTTAAGGGCGCTGATGTTACCATGCTTGGTGTCGGGAATACTACAAATGAGGAATCCCTGGCTTTCAGCAAGGTCGCTGATGCGCTTGGGACTGTGGTCAATACCGGAATGGGCGTGTATTCAGAACTTCCTACGGAATGCCATCCTACCGTTGGTGTGGGTATTACACTCGATGAGATCGAGAGTGCGAACAGGATCGCACTGTTCGTTGACCCTTATATCCAGTATCCACTGCTGGTCAGGCGAATACTGGCTGCCAAGAAGATCGGGGCGTCTGTGGTTTCTGTAGGCTGGAAAGACCTGCATCTTGCAGATGAGAACAGGTATATCGATCCGGATCTGTACGAGAGTGAGCTGGGACTGGACAGCGAGTCTGTCATTATAGCAGATGTGCATCCCAATACTGATCCGGGATGGGTTAAGCGGATGCTGAACCTGGCATTGAAGACCCAGGCCAAGATACTGTTCATGAAACCTTTTGTGAATGCTACGGGTGTTGACCTGCTGTGCAAAGGTACCGGACAGAAAGGTATCTCTGAGATCATGGACGGCATCAATGAAGGCAGTATAAAGACACTGGTAACTCTTAACAGCGATCCTATCGAGCTGATGCCTGATAGTGATGCTGCGGCTGCGACCTTGACGAAATTGGACAACCTGATAGTGATTTCTTCCAGGGATGGTCCTGTGAACAAAATGGCTGACATCGTGATAGCTACTGAACCCTTGTATGCAAAGGCGGGCAGTTTCATGAATGTGGAAGGACTGCTGCTGAACAATTCCGGTGAGAGTACTACTGGTATTGATTCGATGTCTACTCTGAGCCAGAACCTGGGCGGTGAGGCTATGGATTACCAGAACCTGCATAATAATGTGCTTGAAAGCATAGTCCAGAAATATACAAAGCCCAAATACAAGGAGCTTACCTGTGAGGTCCTGGATATCGGGCCTGTTGAGGAAAAAGGCAACCTGATATATTTGTACAATCCGTTCATGTGGTTCGACCAGTCCGATGATAACGACTTCGTGATGGTCAATATGAACATGGTCAATAAGCTGGGCCTTAGCAAGGGCGGTATGATCGCACTGACCTCGGATGCGGGTACTGTGAATATGCGTTACAGGGTAGAGGATATGCCTGATGGGCTGATCCTGACTGCTAAGAAATTACCTGTGGCGACCGAATGGACCACTATTGTTTCCACGGAGGCGGTATAAATGGTTGAGCTTGATAAGGAACAGGAAAAGGCGTTTGTGAATGAGTTGATGGAGGCCAATGAGTTAAAAGGTGCTTCCAAGAAGCGGCTCATTAAGTTTTTGGGTGCTAAGTATGACTGGGACAAGCATAGGGTCCAGTTCAGGCTGACCCGGGCGCTGATTGCCGAGCGGTATGCGGCATCGAGTCATTAACGTATGGGTGAGGGGTGATTTTAGATAATCATCCCTTCAGTCTTTTTTTTTAGATTTAGATACTTTTTTTGTACATGCTCTTCGAGCAGGTAATTCTACACATCGGATGTGCGGCTTACGCACGCACAGCCATCTTACTTCGCTATGTTTTAGCTTTGTAATGAGTGGTAAGTAGTAAAGGGGTAAAGTAGAAAGGGGTTACACTTCCTGAAGAAGGCGAAAGCCGAGGTCGTGGTCGCGGTAGCCCGGGCCATCGTTGCGGCGGTCGGCCGACCGGCAGCGTCTGGCATCGCGGATCCAGCTGCCACCACGAACCACCCGGCGAGTGCTAACTCCATCTTCCCATGCACTGCCATCATCTGGAGGGTCGTTATAGGTATCATGCCATTCATCCTGTACCCATTCCCATACATTCCCGTGTACAT
>PYCK01000054.1 GCA_009649835.1 Candidatus Methanocomedens sp.
TACATCTACAGTAGATTGCTGTTGTACTATACACTAGTATATAAGTATAATACATTTGGAGGTACGCAAATGAGACAAGTAGCGATATATGGAAAAGGTGGTATCGGAAAGTCAACTACCACACAAAATTTAACAGCAGCCCTCTCAACATTGGGGAAGAGGGTACTTCTGGTAGGCTGCGACCCGAAGGCAGATTCTACCAGGATGCTGCTTGGAGGAATGAACCAGAAAACAGTTTTGGACACCCTGCGAAGTGAAGGGGATGAAGAAAGTGTTGAACTTGACGTCCTGCTGCAGGAAGGGTTCGGCCATATCCAGTGTGTTGAATCAGGCGGTCCGGAACCGGGTGTAGGCTGTGCAGGAAGAGGTATCATCACATCCATCAACCTGCTGGAGAACCTGGGAGCATACACGGACGACCTGGACTATGTGTTCTATGATGTCCTGGGTGATGTGGTATGCGGGGGTTTTGCCATGCCTATCAGGGAAGGTAAGGCCAAGGAAATATACATCGTAGCCAGCGGTGAAATGATGGCCATCTACGCAGCCAATAATATCTGCAAGGGTATTGCCAAGTTCGCAAAAGGCGGTGCACGTCTGGGCGGTATAATCTGCAACAGCAGGAAGGTGGACGGCGAGAAAGAACTGCTTAAAGCTTTTGCCGAGAGGTTAGGCAGCCAACTCATACATTTTGTACCCAGGGATAACCTGGTACAGAGGGCTGAAATTAATAAAAAGACAGTGATCGAGTTCGATCCGGAATCAAACCAGGCCAAGGAATACCTGACCCTGGCAAAGAACATCGAGAACAATGAGAAGTTCGTAGTACCCGAACCCATGGAAATGGAAGACATAGAATCCATGATGGTGGAGTTCGGTATTGTCGAGTTATAAGGAGGTAAAAAATGCAGATGATAAGAGCCATTGTACGTCCGGCAAAAGAAGCTGACGTGGTTGAGAGTCTTGAAAAGGCAGGATTTGTCTCACTTACCAAAATGGAAGTGTTTGGAAGAGGAAAGCAGAAAGGTATCCATACGGCAGAGGTGGAGTATGATGAATTGCCCAAGACCCTGCTAATGCTTGTGGTGGAGGATGAAGATAAATCGAAAGTGATTGAGACCATTAAAGAATCCGCATATACTGGAAAATATGGAGACGGCAAGATATTCGTAAGCCCTACAGAAGAAGCATACACCGTACGCACAGGCGAATCAGGATTATAGTCCTGTTACGAAAACGTACAGGAGAGATGAACAATGAAGGAAATTACAGCGATCATCAGAATGAACAAGGTACAGAAGACCAAGGATGCACTCCTCGGCTGCGGGTATCCTTCGTTCACTGTCAGGGTGGTCATGGGACGCGGAAAGCAGAAGGGTCTGTGCTATGAGTTCGATCCACCTCTACCTGATCAGGAAGATGAACCAGAGATCAATACAAAGGACTGCATTAGTTTTATTCCCAAGCGCATGTTCACAATAGTAGTGGATGACAAGGCTGCAAAAAATGTGATCGAAAAGATCATAGCTATCAACCAGACCGGGCATGCCGGTGATGGTAAGATATTTGTATCAGACATTACTGAATCCATGCGGATCAGAACAGGCGAACAAGGAGACAGCACTGTAGGTAGAGAGGTGAGTACATAATGAGTTCCATAGCAGTTGAACAGAGTGAGAAGCTCATTGATGATATGCTCAAGGTTTATCCTGAAAAAGTAGCTAAGAACCGGCGTAAGCATTTAGCCGTCAAGAGCTGCGAAATAGAGAATCACATTGAAGCAAATGCAAAAGTGATCCCTGGAATCGCAACCAATCGCGGCTGTTCATATGCAGGAGCCAAGGGTGTGGTGATGGGACCAATCAAAGATGTATTATGCCTGACCCACGGTCCCATAGGCTGTGGTTATTATACCTGGGGCACCCGGCGCAATTTCGCAAAAGCCGAGGACGGTCAGGACAATTTCATGCAATATTGCGTATCTACTGACATGCAGGAGACCGATGTTGTGTTCGGAGGCGAGAAGAAGCTCAAACAGGCTATTGACGAAGTTGTCAAGATCTTCAATCCCGGAGCCATTTGTATATTTGCCACATGCCCTGTTGGACTTATCGGTGACGATATCGATGCTGTTGCACTGGAAGCTGGAAAGGAGCATGGCATCACGGTTATGGCAGCCCGTTGCGAAGGCTACAGGGGTGTCAGCCAGTCGTCAGGACACCACATTGCCAACAATATAATAATGGAACACCTGGTAGGTACCGAGGAACTAAAGGATCCCACTCCCTTTGATATCAATATATTCGGTGAATATAATATCGGCGGAGACCTTTGGGAGATCAAACCCCTGTTTGAAAATATCGGTTACCGTATAGTTTCCACCCTGACAGGGGATGCTTCTTTCCATGACATTGCAAAAGCACATCAGGCAAAGTTGAGCATCCTGCTGTGCCACAGGTCCATCAATTACTCCAACAGGATGATGGAAGAAAAATACGGTGTTCCCTGGTTGAAGGTGAACTACCTCGGTACTAAGCAGACAATTAAATCATTAAGGAAGATGGCTAAGTACTTTGATGATCCGGAAATTACGAAAAAGACTGAGGAGATCATTAAGGATGAGATGGAAAAGATCCAGCCCGGACTTGAATACTATAAAAAGAAACTCCAGGGTAAGACAGCATTTATATATGCCGGAGGATCAAGAGCCCACCACTATGTCAATCTTTTCGAGGATATTGGCATGAGTGTAGTGATGGCAGGATACCAGTTCGCTCACAGGGATGATTATGAAGGGCGGCAGATCCTATCAACGATGAAGAAGAAGGCTACCAGTTCCATACTTGAAGATTTACACTTTGAAAAAGAAGCTGGTGTGGAGCCTCCTATTACTCCGGAGAGAATGGCCGAACTCAAGGAACAGATCGGGCTGATGGACTATGAGGGTATGATGCCAGAACTAAGAGAAGGTGTCATTGTGGTCGATGATCTGAACCATCATGAAACGGAATTCCTTATAAATGAATTGAAACCGGACCTGTATTGTTCTGGGATCAAAGATAAATACTGGGCCCAGAAGATGGGTGTCCCGTCCAGGCAGATACACTCTTACGACTACAGCGGCCGCTATACCGGCTTCTCAGGTGTGTTGAACTTTGCCAGGGATGTGGATATGGCGATACATTCCCCCACATGGACATTAATGAAACCTCCATGGAAGGCGGCATAGGAGGTATGGAAAATGTTAGACTATACTACAGCAGAAGAAATTGAACGCAAGGCGGTTTGCATCAATCCGGCAAAGATATGTATGCCGATCGGGGCTGCGTTTGCTGCCATGGGTGTGCACAACTGCATGCCCCACTCTCACGGGTCACAGGGCTGCCTGTCATATCTGAGGATGTGCCTGACCAGGCATTACCGTGAACCGACTTTAGCTACCAGCAGCAGTTTCTATGAAGGCACAGCTGTGTTCGGCGGTGCTTCCAACCTGAAAGAATCACTGGTAAATATTGCTACTATCTACAACCCGGATGTCATAGCTGTTCACACCACCTGTGTGGCTGAAACTATCGGTGATGATGCAAAGGCCATAGTAGAAGATGCTGAGATGGAAGAACTCATCGATCCGGCCATTAAGGTCTGTGCAGCATCCACACCCAGTTATGTGGGCTCCCACCTGACAGGATATGATAGGATGGTGGACGCTTTTGTAACAAAATTTGCCCAAAAGAGCAAACCCAACGGCAAGCTCAATATCATCCCGGGTTTTGTGGAACCTGCAGATATCAGGGAGATCAAGCGGATACTGTCTATTATGGGCATATCCAACATCGTATTCCCTGACACCACTGACGTGTTCGATGCACCCATAACTGGTAAGGTATCAAATTTTCCTAAAGGTGGAACACCCATTGGCGAGATCGAGGATTCTGCAAATTCAATTGGTACCATTGCCATGTGCAGAATGACAGGCGGTGCTGCTGCGAAGTCTCTTACAAAGAAATTCAAGGTGCCGGCATTTATCGGTCCCACACCAATTGGTGTTAGAAATACCGACCGCTTTATTATGAACGCGGCAGACATGGCAGACGTATCTATTCCCAGGGAACTGGAACAGCAACGTGGTCGTGTGGTAGATATGATGACGGACACACACCCCCACTTCCATGGAAAGAGGGTCGCAATATTCGGTGATCCGGATATTATCCAGGGACTGACCAGTTTTACCCTTGAAATGGGAATGGAACCAGCATTTATATTATCAGGAACCCAGACCAAGCAATTCGTTGAAGAGACCAGTGAAATGGTAGGCCCTGACAGTCCTGATGCGCAGGTTCTGGATAATGCTGATCTGTTCACCCTGCACCAGAAGATCAAGAACGATCCTGTTGACCTGCTGATCGGGAATACCTATGGAAAACATATTGCCATAGCTGAGGATATCCCACTGATCAGGATAGGCTTCCCGATAATGGACCGGGCCAACCTGCATCACTTCCCTATCATGGGATATGCCGGAGCTGCCAGATTAGTAGAATGGATCGGAAATACCCTCCTGGAGCGCAAGGACAGGGATGCAGAAGAATGTGTACTTGAGATAGTACAGTAAATAATGAGAGGTTAGAGAAGTCATGAGTGTCGTGAATACGCTAAATGAACGATTGCCATATATTGCCCAAAAGCAGGTCAAAAAGGGGACTTCGGTCCCCCTGGCCTGTGATAATAATTCAATAGCAGGAGCCATGAGCCAGCGGGCTTGTGTATATTCAGGGGCCAGAGTGGTGTTAAACCCGGTGATCGATGCAGTGCACCTGGTACACGGTCCCATCGGATGCGCCAGTTATACCTGGGACATCAGGGGTGCTTTGTCCAGCGGCGTGGAGACCTTCCGCACCAGTTTCACCACAGATATGAAGGAGCTGGATGTAGTGTTCGGTGGCGAGAAAAAGCTTACCAACGCCATTGACGAGATCATCGAACTGTATAATCCTCCTGTGATCTTTGTATATTCCACATGTATTGTGGGGATCATCGGGGATGACATGCAGGCTGTGTGCAAAGCTGCAACAATGAAACATGGTATCCCTGTGATCCCGGTGCAGTCTGAAGGATTCAGAGGCAACAAAAAAGACGGTTACAAAGCGGCATGCAATGCACTAAAGCATTTGATAGGTACAAAAACACCTGAGATCACATCAGAGTACAGGATCAACCTGCTTGGTGATTTCAATGTGGCAGGGGATGTGTGGCTGATCAAGCCCCTGTTCGAGAGAATGGGCATCCAGGTAATGGTTTCCATGACAGGGGATTCCACCGCCCGTGCCATATCACAGGTCCATGGTGCACACCTGAACCTGGTACAGTGCAGCGGTTCCATGACATATCTTGCCAAGTGGATGCAAGAACAATACGGCATACCATTTTTCAAGATCAGCTTCTTTGGCATGGAAGATTTGAGTATAGCTCTCAGACAGACCGCGGAATTCTTTGGGTCTGAGGAGATGAAGCAGATCGCTGAAGACATTATAGCAGAAGAGAATGCCAGGATCATGCCAGAGATATCACGGATACGTGAAAGGCTCAGCGGTAAGAAGGCAGCTATCTATATGGGGGGTGCTGCCAAGGCATTATCACTTATCAAAGGATTCAGGGAGCTGGGTATGGAAGTGGTGATCATAGGTACCCAGACCGGTAAGCGGGCCGATTATGAGCAGATCAGCTATTCGGTCAAGGACGGGACCGTAATAGTAGACGATGCCAACCCACTGGAGCTGGCAGAACTGCTGGTGAAAAAGGAAGCAGACCTGATGGTCGCTGGTGTGAAAGAGCGCTTCATAGCCTATAAGTTAGGAGTGGCATTCTGCGATTTCAACCATGATCGTTCAGTAGAGTTCGAAGGATATGACGGGTTTGTTAATTTTGCCAGGGAGATCGATGCTTCCATTAACAGTCCTGTGTGGAAAGCAGTGAAACAAAAAGTGAAAGAGGATAATAGTTCACATGATACTGTAATGATGGAACAAGTGCAGATCTGCCGTGAATTGGAGGTGCTGGTATGACTAAACGGAACTTCGTTACTGTGAACCCATGTGTGATGTGCCAGCCAATGGGTAGCGTACTGGCATTCAAGGGCGTGGAAAATTCCATGGTGATGATGCACGGTTCCCAGGGATGCAGCACTTATATGCGGCTGCATCTGGCCCATCATTTCAGGGAGCCTGTGGATATTGCTTCCAGTTCACTGAGCGAGAGAGGTGCAGTGTACGGGGGCAGTGAGAACCTGAAGAAGGGACTAAAGAACGTGATCGAAAGGTACAACCCAAAAGTGATAGGCGTTGCTACTACCTGTATGGCCGAGACCATTGGAGATGATGTTCCCAATATCATACAAGAATTCAAAGAGGAAGCAGGTATCGGGGATGATCTTACCAGGGATATCCAGATCATTCCAGTATCCACACCCAGTTATAATGAAAGCCATATCAGCGGGTACATCAAAGCTGTTGATGCGATTATCAGGCACATTACTCCTGCGGGAACCGAAAAAACACCTAATGGAAAGGTCAATATTATTCCAACAGAGCATTTATCTCCTGCAGATATTCGCGAGATCAAGCAGATTACATCAGATATTTCGGGACCATATATCCTCCTGCCCGATATATCTGATACCTTTGATGCACCCATGCAAAATGACCTGCCAAAAATTGCAAATGGCGGCACCTCGATAACTGATATTGCAGATATGAAAAACAGCAATGCTTCCATAGGTATGGGATTGGTCAACCATAACCCGGCTGTTGAATACCTGGCAAAGACCTATGATGTGCCAGGACTACATGTGCCGCTGCCCATAGGTCTTGGGAATACAGACACATTCTTTGAAACACTATCCAAGATATCAGGGTACCAGATACCTGAAAAATACATAAATGAGCGGGGGAGGCTGCTGGATACCATGGTGGACGTACATAAATATCTATATGGTGTACGCTCAGCCGTATATGGCGACCCTGATAAGGTAACAGGTATTGTATCACTTATGCTGGAAGTGGGGATGTATCCTGTTCTTGTGGTATCAGGCAGCAAGAGCCCGAATTTCCGGGAGGGCGTAGAATCCCTTATTGGGGAGATACGGCCGGATTGCGAGACAACCGTACTGGATGGTGTGGATTTCGATACTTTCAATGATGCTATCAGGAGTATCGGCCCGGACTTACTTATAGGAGATTCAAATGGAAAATATATCTCAAAGGCAGAGAACATACCCCTGGTAAGGGTAGGTATGCCCATTCACGACAGGGTTGGGGCCCAGAGACTGCTTATGGTAGGTTACAGGGGGGCAATGGAATTAATTGACAGGATCACAAATACCATACTGGAAGCAAAGGAGATGGAAGTGCCCAAAATGCAAATATGTCCCATATAGTTGAAGAATAAATATGGCCGGTATAATCTTAATAACTATAC
>PYCK01000055.1 GCA_009649835.1 Candidatus Methanocomedens sp.
GTTCATTATCAGAGGAAATCATGTGAACATCTGTTTTTCTCATTTTATATAGAGGTGTTAATCTGAGTATTCATAGGAAAAAACAACCAGAACAGAATGAAGTAATAAGAGTAAGGGTTCCCCGCAAACAGGACAGAGAGATTTTAGGTAAAGTTGAAAGTATGCTTGGTGCTAATAAGATCAGAGTACGGTGCATGGATGGAGTGGTAAGACTCGGAAGGATTCCGGGAAAGATGAAAAAACGTACGTGGATTCGAGCAGGTGATATTGTTATTGTGGTACCGTGGGATTTCCAGGATGAGAAGTCAGATGTTGTATGGCGATACACCAGACCACAAGTGGACTGGCTGGAAAGAAGAGGATACCTAAAAGGATGATCCATGATGGTCGACCTGGACATTACTACTTCAAAAAAACTGAAAAAGTTTGACGAGAAGATCGATGAGTTCAGGAAGAAGATCAAGAATTCTGAAGATTTTAAGGTCAAGGATGAGGTTTTCGATACAGCTACGCTGATGGCCCTGTACAAGCTTTCATCAAAGGGATACCTGGATGCGCTCGGGGGTACAGTAAGTACAGGGAAGGAGGCCAACATCTTCCATGCAGTAAGAACACAGGATGATGAACTGCAGGAGTTGGCTATCAAAATCTATCGTATAAGTAACAGTAATTTCAGGGCCATGCAGGAGTACCTGATCGGTGATGTGAGGTTCAGGAACATAAGACACACCAAAAAGGATATTGTACTGGCATGGACCCGTAAGGAATTCAGGAATTTAAGCAGGGCAAAGGAGGCGGGGTTGAATGTGCCTATGCCTCTTATAACCAACAGGAACATACTGGTTATGGAGTTTATCGGAAAGGAAAATATTCCCTTCCCGCAACTTCGTGATCTTAACCTGGATACAGAACAGGCATCATTCATATATGAGGCTGTTGAGGATTTCCTTGTGCGGTTGTACAGGGATGCACAACTGGTACACGGCGACCTGAGTGAATATAATATTCTGGTAGACCCTGACTCCCTGATTCCGGTATTTATTGATATGGGCCAGTCTGTGACCCTTGACCACCTGAATTCAGACGAATTCCTGCAGAGGGATATCGACAATATGGCAAGGTTCTTCTCCAGGTCCCAAGTGGTCGTGGATACCAACGAGCTTTATGAAAAGGTAATTCGGTCCGGGCTCGACCATCAATAATATGTGCTATTAAGTATTTTATGGGGGCTGGTATGATAGATAGCAAAACATCCACTTACATTAAAGTTCCCATGGACAGGGTCGGCGCAATAATCGGACCTGAAGGGAGCATTAAAGATATTATTGAGAAAAAGTCCACTTCAAAACTTGACATTGACAGTAATACTGGGAGTGTTGAGATCATTAGTCCCGAAGACCCGCTGATGGCAATGAGGGCTGCAGAGGTAATAAAGGCTATCGGCAGGGGTTTTAGTCCTGAGAAGGCCCTGCGCCTGTTTGATGATGATATGCTGATATTAGAAATTATTGATCTGAGTCATATAGCTAATACGCCCAAGGAAATGAAACGGTTTAAGGGGCGGATAATAGGTAAGAATGGCAAGACAAGAGAGATATTCGAGAACCTGACAGGTAGTAAGATATCGGTTATGGGGAAAACAGTGAGCTTGATGGGGTACCCTGACCAGGTACTGGTAGTACGTACCGGTATCGAGATGCTGCTCAAGGGTTCTCCGCACGGTCCGGTATACTCTTTCCTTGAAAAGAAACGAAGGGAATTAAAAGAGAGCAGATGGTAGGGTCCATCTGCTTTATTTAAATCTTATCCAAGTCATTCACACAGGGAAGAATATTCTTTCTACTGCTACGTATTTCAGGATAAAAAGTGCAGAGTTTCCAGGATATATGATTATTTTTTCAGATCTGTATCCATTTAAGACAACTTTTATAGTATAACTTCCCCAATTCCCAAACAGCTGTCCTTCATAATGATCAAGCCATGATTTCAACATATTGGCATTGACTACTGATGGGGAATCATTACCCTGTATTGCATCACTGGGGAAATCTTTACCAATCATCCAATTATACATTTCGTTTTTGGTGATTTTCTTTTCGGGATCATTTTTATATAAAATATATTCATCTGTAGATAATTTTCTTAGGGTATCCACATCAATAATGATCATCCTGTCAAGTACACCGTACTTCTTCTGGGCAGATTCAAAAAAGAGTTTCCGGTTGGATATTTTTTCCAGCTCAGTAACTTCGATGATCTCTGATTCTCCTGTATCCTTATGATATATACTCGCTGCCTCAGCTTCCTTGAAAACCACAACAATAAGATAGTCATTGTCGTCTCTCAAATCATCCATGCCAGAGGTCCAGGCATACATGGTGCCTGCAAGGGCCAGTGCGATTACAATGACTATTACAAGTGCTGTTCGCTTGATCTTTTTAACGAACTTGTTGGGTTTTTTCTCCACTTCCTTTATGATCACCACTTCTTTAGGTGGTGCCTCTTTTGGCTCTTCTTTGATCACAGGGGCCGGTTCGGGTGGTGTTTCAGGCTCTTTTTTAACAGGAAGCTCTTCTTTCACTGGCATATCTTCTTTCGAAGGTGTTTCCGGCACCACTTCAACTTCTTCCTCTGGCTCTTCATCAAAAGCTTCCACCGATTCCTCATCAGAAGTTGCCACGGGTTCTTCTTCGCCAGAAGTTTCCGGTTCCACTTCAACTTCTTCCTCTGGCTCTTTATCAGAAACTGCCACCGTTTCCTCATCAGAAGCTACTACCGGTTCTTCTTCAGGTAAATCCTCTTCCTTTTCAGGAATTGGTCCGAACCCAACGTTTTCAGGTTCCTCCCCGAAAGCCCGTGAAGTCTCATTATCCTTTTCGTTCATAATTTATCCCTCATAAATGACAATAAGTAGAATCATTAAAAATCTTTTTAAAGCATTATTATATAGAAAGTTATCATCATTTATGCTTTATCAACTTTTCCTTGAGGTAATGAACAATATTCCATTAATAATAGTGGAGGGTACAAACGAGGGAAGGGGGTGGGAGAAAATAAAATAGTGCTAAACCTCGCTTGTACATTATACTATTAGATATTTATTCTATATATATGTTTCGTACAAATACGAACAAAAAAACACCCCCTTATTTCCACTGGAACAAAAACAACATCAAGAGAATACTTTCACCCCGCTCTTTAGAAACATTCATATCTGATTACCAGCCATAAACCAGATTTATTAAAATGACCGAACATTCATCTGAACCTGTCTGGGAAGAATTCTATAAGCGTTATTACTGGGAGCAGTTGCTATCCCTTGCAGGCATTTACCCGGAAAGTAAGAGTCTGGTAATTGAATTTCCTGATATTGAAAGGTATGACCTGGAACTTGCAACAGAGCTACTGGAAACACCTACCAAAGTGCTGGATAATGCCAATAATGCTCTTCAGAAGATAGACCTGCCCATGGATGTAACCTTAGAAGATGCCTACATAAGGATCGTCAAGCTCTCTTCAAGGATAGATATACGCCTTCTAAGGAGCGAAAATATTTCGAAACTGATCGCTATTGATGGTATAATCAGGAAGGCTACTGAGGTCAGGCCCAAACTGGTCAGGGCAGCTTTTGAATGCCAGAGGTGCGGCCATATAACAAATGTTTTCCAGAGCGGCAATAAGTTCGTACAACCCCTGGAATGCGAGAATGAGCAATGCGGCAGGCAGGGTCCGTTCAAATTGCTTGTAAATGAATCTACTTTCGTGGATGCCCAGAAGCTCAGGCTGCAGGAGTCCCCTGAAGACCTGAGGGGCGGTGAACAGCCCCAGACACTGGATATTGACATTGAGGATGACCTGTCAGGACTGGTGGCACCCGGGGACCGTGTGACCATTGTGGGTACACTGAGGAGTTACCAGAGAGAAAAGAACCAGATCAAGAGCACTTACTTTGACCTGGTACTGGACGGACTGTCGATCGAACGGGAAGACCATGAGTTTGATGAGATCAAGATCACACCTGAAGATGAAGAGGTGATCAGGGAACTGGGCAGTTCACCTGATATTTATGACAGGATGATATCCTCTATCGCTCCCAGCATCTTTGGCTATGAGGAGATAAAAGAAGCTATGGCACTGCAGTTGTTCTCAGGAGTGGCAAAACATTTGCCTGACGGGTCAAGGATCAGGGGTGATATTCATATGCTGCTGGTGGGAGACCCTGGTATTGCTAAATCCCAGCTTTTGCGTTATGCAATTAAATTATCGCCAAGGGGCATCTACACTTCAGGCAAGGGCACTACATCTGCCGGTCTTACTGCAGCGGCAGTTAAGGATGATTTCGGTGACGGGCGGTGGACCCTGGAAGCCGGCGCACTGGTACTGGCAGATAAGGGCATGGCAGCAGTGGATGAGATGGACAAGATGGCAAAGGAAGACAGGAGTGCCCTGCACGAGGCCATGGAACAGCAGACCATAAGTATTGCAAAGGCTGGCATACTGGCTACTCTTAAGAGCAGATGTGCCCTGCTGGGTGCGGCCAACCCCAAATTCGGCAGGTTCGACAAGTATGAGAACATTCCACAGCAGATCAATATGCCTCCTGCCCTCATCTCCAGGTTCGACCTTATCTTCATACTGACTGACGAGCCAGGTAAGAAAAGGGATACGGATATTGCCGAGCATATAATGAAAGGGCACTATGCGGGAGAGATCAATGCCCAGTTCCATAATGTACAATCATCACTTGTCACCCAGGACCAGATCGATGAAGCTATGGAGGTAATCCAGCCATCCATTGACCCGGAATTGATGAGGAAATATATCGCTTATTCCAAACGCAACGTCTTCCCTGTCCTGGAGGGCGATGCCAGGCAGATGATCATTGATTTTTACCTCAACCTCCGGAACCAGGGATCATCCGATCCCAATTCTCCTGTACCTGTTACTGCCAGACAGCTTGAGGCCCTGGTCCGCCTGGCAGAGGGTTCGGCAAGGATGCGGCTCAGTAATGTTGTGACCACAAATGATGTGAACCGCATTATCAGGATCGTGAATGAAAGCCTGAGGCAGGTTATGACCGACCCTGAGACAGGGAAACTGGATGTCGATATGATCAGTACCGGTATGGCTAAAAGCCAGCGTGACCGGGCCAAGTTGATCCGTGATATCATACGTGAGCTCCAGCAAGAACATGAAGGTAAGGCACCAAAGGATGAAGTGTTACTGCGTGCCTCAGAAGCCGGGATAGATGAGGATAAGGCAGAGGATATAATCAAGAGGCTTAAAAGGGAAGGGGCCATCTTTGAACCAAGGAACGGCTACTTAAAATCAACATAAGGTTAAATAGTTTATAATCCAAGCTGTGACCATGTACATCAAAATATATGATACTGAAGAATCGGTGCTGGTAGCAGTTTGTGATCGTGATCTTATAGGAAATACCTATAGGGACTCAGGACTGAAACTTGAAGTAACTGAAGAGTTCTACAAAGGGGAACCGGTTGATGCTGCCCGGGTACAGACAGCCCTTATGGGAGCAACAACCGCAAATATTGTTGGAGAACAGAGTGTTGCTGCTGCCATATCCTGCGGGGCTATAGAACCGGAATGTGTAATCATCATCGGCGGCATACCCCATGCCCAGATGTTCTGTGTGTGAACTCAACAGGTATAGTTTTTTTTTGGAAAAGGATATATTCAGGTATTACGATAAGTGGCTTTAAGCTATATGGGGAAACCACTTTGCCAGATACAGAAACCGAAGTAACCAATACGCCTGTGACACTACTGGATGATAGCGAATTGTTATCCATTGTAATTGAAAAACATAACCAGTTCATGGGTGAATACAGCAGTGAATTGAAAGACCTGGAAGAAAAGATAGGGTCAGGTCGTTTTGAATACAATCGAGTAAGTAAAGAACTGGAAGCTCTTGAAACGCGCCTTGTTGTATTAAAGGAAAAACGCCACCAATTATATTTTCAGGCTGGTAAACTGCGTTTGAGACTTCTTGAGACTATCAGTGATAAGGAGAAAATACAGCACCTGGGAAGTGAGATAGGGAATATCGAGAACAAGCTTCAAAATGCAAATCTTTCTTCAAGTGAGGAGTACGGTTATATCGACAGCATAAGGTCATTGCTTAAAGAAATTATCGAGACCGTTCCTGACAATGATATGGTACAGCAGGCCACTGTATCCTCCATCCTTGATATACTGGAGACTGCGAAAGCGGCCAGAAGTGAACTTGATGAAATGCTGAATGCTCCTGATGAGCACAGAAAGGAATCAATTGCACTGAAACAGGAAGTTGAAGACCAGGAGGCCAGGTTGGCCTGGCTTAAGCGCAGGACCGGTCTTCATAAGGAAGCCCTGGGATACTGGGAGAATGTGGGGCATGAGGGGGCAACAATGATTGATGGATCTGGCATTTCTGAAGGAGAGGGGCAACAATGATTGATGTATCCGGCCTTTCTGAAGGAGAGATCAAAAACAAGGTAAATGTGCTCAGGCAGCATATTGACCATAAGGAACGGGAGATCAAAAACCATTACTATGAGATGAATCTTCATAATAAGGGTGCAAAGGACCTGAGGGGGAAACGGGATGAACTTCATGAGCAGGCAAAAGTACTCAAGGATTCTGCGAGTGGGTACAGGCAGCGGCGTGATGAGGTCAATAAGAAGATTGCAGAACTTAAAAAACAAAGAGAAGAGGTCAGGGACCGCAGGAGTGGTTATACTGATAAAATCGGGGAATTGAAGTCACTAAGGGACAACCTGAACAATGTTGCCAGGGGGCGGCTTGAATCTCTTACTAATGCCTACCGGTCTGAACTTGAAAAGTTTTCCTCTGCTGATATATCACTGGAATATGAACAGTCACTGTTCAAGAGGCTTCATGAACTGGGTGAACGGCTGCAAGCCATACGTAAAGCAAATGAGATACATGGTGAGATCGGTGAGATATTTGGCAAGGTAGATGAGTTCCACCAGGACCTTGATGCCGTTAATGCGTTAATTCAGGACATGGCTGCCGAATCACAGGAAAACCATGAGGCAATGCGTAATATCTATGATGGGGTCGATGAGATCAGAAGCAGGGCAGATGAATATCACAAACGCCTTGTCGAGATATATGAAGTTACCAAGCCGATGAAAGAAAAGATCGATGCTGCAAAGAAATCAGTATCTGAAGCCAGGGCCGAACTTGATATATACCTGGATAGGATGAAAGATATCCAGCTTTCCAGGGACGAGAGAAAGCAGGAAGAAAAACATGTGGCAGCTAAAGAAAAATTCAACAAATCAGGCAGGTTAAGCCTTGAAGACCTGAGACTGCTAATGGAAAATGATGAGATTAAATTCGGGCAATAAAAATTTTTAGAATGCTCAAAAAAAAGGAAAAAAATCCGGTCACTTAAGCAATTCACTTAAGCATTTCAGTTATTTTTCCTTCTAATTGCTGCTTTGGGAGAGCTCCCAGTATACTACCGACATGTTCGCCATTCTTGAATACGAGCATTGTAGGTACTGCACTGATCTTATATTTCATTCCAGTCTGCATGTTATTGTCAATGTCCAGTTTTCCAAAGACTATCTCGCCAGCTTTTTCCTTGGCCAGTGCTTCAATTGTCGGTGCAACCATTTTGCAAGGGCCGCACCATACTGCCCAGCAATCAATAACTAATTTGGGATAGTCAATCAAGGCCTGTTCCATATCGGCATCAGTAAGTACTATTGGTACATCGGGTAAAGGTGGTTTGTTCATTCTATCTTGCAACTCCTTTAGTTTTTTCTTCCTTATCTCTTCCAGTTCATCGTCCATTTCAAAGCGCTCCTGGACT
>PYCK01000056.1 GCA_009649835.1 Candidatus Methanocomedens sp.
CTATATTAAACATATTATATTTAACATGGATAAAAATGATTGAAAATATCTGAAATTATTTCGGCGGGATGAGTGTAAAATGAATAACACAGAAAAGGGTGAAAATGAACAAAATTCAGATGAGAAATTGAAGCCCCTTAAAGATACACGGATTATTAGTGATGTAGCAGACGAAACATCTGGTGAAGAATCACCTGCTTTTGAAGAAGTAGCAGATGAAACGTCTGGTGAAGAAAAAACTGACGATGAAGAAGAAGTTGATGAGGAGTCCAAAATAAAGGACCTAACAGAAAAAACAGGTGACGAAGAGAAATTATTAACAGACCTGATTATGCCCGGTGGCAATAAACTGGACATTGAGACGCTGAGAACCCGCCTTGGCGACAGCCGTGTCATTGAACACAGGAGGGTAATGCTGCCCGAATCTGTCGAATCTGTCTGGGAGAAGACCCTGATGGAGATCACCCACGTAGAGAAAGAAGAGGTTGTCAAACCTGAGGTTGAAGAAGAAATTATTGAAAAACCAAATTTGATCCAGCGTGTTGTCAATCATTTCCAGCCAGAAAGGATAGTGCTGGAGGAATATGATCCTGAAAAACACGGTGCACTGGTCGAACTTACATTAGATGATGATTATTCTCTTGAGGAAGTCGAATTATATCCTGTAAATGAACCTTATTCTTATATCAGAATTTCATATAATCCGGGTACTCATACTTACCTTTATGAAGTACTTGAACCTGAAATGAGCCCGGGAGAAAAAGAACTGTTCTCTGAAATAAAAACAAGGCTCATGGAAACACTTGATGCTAACCTTAAAGAGCTTGAAGAGAGCGGTGCAAAGAAATACCTCAAGGAAAAAGTATATGATATTCTATGGGATTACCAGATAAAAATAGACACGGTGTCCTTTACAAAGATTTTATACCATATCTACAGCGAATTCATGGGATATGGAAAGATCGATCCCATAATGCATGATCCATACCTTGAGGATGTTTCCTGTGATGGGCCCTATACACCATTGTACGTGTACCACAGGAAGTACGAATCAGTAGAAACAAACACTTCTTTTGATGATGAGAACGAACTTGATGCCTTTGTTGTTCGTATCGCACAGATTTGCGGAAGGCACATCTCCATAGCAGATCCTCTACTCGATGCTACAATGCCAGACGGTTCAAGGATACAACTGACCCTTGGAAGAGAAGTAACAACCAGGGGGAGTTCCTTTACCATAAGGAAATTCAAGGAAAGCCCGCTGACCCCACCTGATCTCATCGACTACCATACCTACTCAACTTCAACAATGGCATACCTTTGGCTGGCTGCTGAAAATAACAAGAACATCATTTTTGCCGGAGGTACTGCATCAGGGAAAACCTCTTCCATGAATGCAGTAGCTTTGTTTATCGCACCTGAGACTAAGATCGTATCCATCGAAGATACCAGGGAGTTGAACCTTCCCCATCCCAACTGGATTGCAGGTGTAACAAGAGAGACTTTTACCGGAGGTGAAACCGGGGCCATCGATATGTATGACCTGTTAAGGGCAGCCTTAAGGCAGCGGCCTGAATACATGCTTGTAGGTGAAGTAAGAGGTGCCGAAGCCTATGTCCTGTTCCAGGCTATGAGTACCGGTCATACTACTTTCTCAACCATGCATGCGGATTCCGTACAGTCTGTAGTACACCGGCTTGAAAATCCCCCCATCAATGTTCCCAGGATAATGCTACAGGCCCTTGACCTGATAATTATACAGGTCCAGGTAAGGATTGGTGAACAAAGAGTGCGAAGGGCCAAATCCATAACTGAGATTGTGGGTGTCGATCCCAGGACAGGTGAATTATTAACAAATGAGGTGTTCACATGGTCGGCCTCAAAGGACGAATTTTCTTATTCAGGTAGGTCCTATGTAGTGGAATCTGTGATGCATAGCCGTGGGTGGGATGATGATCGCATCAAGGAAGAATTAAAGAAAAGGCAGGAAATCCTGGAATGGGCGCGGATGAAGAACGTGAAGCATTACGAGGATGTTGCCAAGATAGTCGTAACTTACTATCGTGAACCTGACACCCTGATGGAAATCGTGAGGAAGGAATTATATGGTAGTTAGGTATCTTACCTCATATTCATACCGTTTATTTGGTAGCTACTTCAGTAAGAGACGTGCCAAGTATTTTGACCTCAGGCAGGAATTGCTGAAGACCAGATTCAATATCAGTTTTGATATGTATCTTTCCCTGGCGGTTTTATGTTCACTGTTAATGGTGGCGGTGGGATTGTTATTTGCAATTTTAGTTGTATCCACCTTCGGCGCACCGGATATTATTTTTACCCGTTCATTTATCACTGATATTTTTAAAGGTTTCCATGAATATAGAAACCTGACATTAAAGATTATTTCCGTTGTCGTTATCATGGGTATTTTCGGTGTAGGTACATTTATTACATTCCTGAACTATCCAAAGCTGATTAACAGCAACAGGAAACGGAGTATTGACACGATGCTTCCTTATGCTGTACATTACATGTCTGCAATGTCAGGCGCTGGTGTCATTCCTGTGGACATATTTTCAAGTCTTGCCAAGAACAAGATTTACGGGGAAGCTGCAGTAGAGGCTTCATATGTGGTAAGGGATATCAAAGTATTGGGCAATGATCTTGTCCAGGCCATGAAGAATGTGGCATCTACTACACCATCATATCGGATGCAGGAATTCTTACAGGGCGCAATAACCATCGTATCTTCCGGTGGTGACCTGGAATCATTTTTAAAGCTTAAGGCAGAACAGTTCGTTATAGAAAGCAAGCGGGAACAAAAGGAGTTCCTTGATACACTCGGATTAATAGCTGAGACCTATGTGACCGCATTTGTGGCAGGACCCTTGTTCCTGATCGTTATGATGTCGGTCATGACCATTATGGGCGGTATGAACCTGATGCTCATGTACCTGTTGATATACCTGGTAATACCTGTAGGAAGCCTCTTGTTTGTGATCCTTGTCAATAGCATGACCCCGGAGGTGTGATATTTTGGAGAACAGAGACACCATTGATAAAAAAGAGGAACAACTTCCGGAGGATACTATTACAATTGACGAAAATGAAGAAGTGTTTACAGAAGATGACCTCATAATTGAAAAGGATAAAGTACTTCTCCAGATGGAAGCTGCAAAAAAATGGATCGAAATCCGCCGTTTCATAAAATCACCCCAACAGCAAATTAGAAAAGAACCAGCTTACGCAATATTGATCAGTATACCTATTGCCCTGATCTTCCTGGTACTCGCAGGTCTGAAGACAGGATTTACACCTGCATTTGATAACGTATTGCTTTTCACGATTTTCATAGCCATAGTCCCTCCCGGATTTCTTCATCATTTAAGAAGACGTAGAGTCAAAAGGATTGAACAGTATTTCCCAAATTTCCTAAGGGACGTTGCCGAGATGAACCGCTCAGGTATGACACTGACAAAATCTGTTGGCACGGTGTCTAAAGGTGAGTATGGAGATCTCACTATTGAGATTGCCAAGATCAATGCTATGCTTTCATGGGGTATATCATTCGAAGATGCCCTTGACAAATTTGCAGACCGGGTTGCTACGCCGCTTATATACCGTTCAGTCTCTTTGATCAACCAGGCCAGCCGGGCCGGCGGTAACGTACCGGATGTGCTGGAAGTAGCTGCCAAGGATGCCTATGTCCTTAAAATGATGGAAAAGGATCGTGCAAGTGAAATGATCATCTATGTGGTAATCAGTTACATGTCATTCGGGGTATTCCTGTTTGTAATTGGTATTCTTTCGTATTCCTTTATCCCGGTAATGTCAGAAGCCAGTATATCAGCAAACGCAGTCGGCGGCGGAGCAGAACAATTTATGGGTGTTTTCGATCCTGATATGTTCAGGCGCCTGTTCTTCCATGCATCATTGATAATGGGTTTTTCTTCCGGACTTGTGGCCGGACAGATGGGGGAAGGCGAGGTCATGGCCGGGTTGAAACATTCTGTAATTCTTTCAATGGTTGCCTGGATCACTTTTGCATTCTTCATCTAATGATAGACATTTATCTATCTT
Organism: Candidatus Methanocomedens sp.; assembly: GCA_009649835.1. Lineage (GTDB taxonomy): Archaea > Halobacteriota > Methanosarcinia > Methanosarcinales > Methanocomedenaceae > Methanocomedens_A. The sequence goes on from PYCK01000056.1 coordinate 4,081, forward strand.
GGGAACACTCTTTGAAGGCATTCACTATTGAGAGATAATCATGGTACTGGATAAACTCGGAAGCTCATTGCAGGATACCCTTAAAAAATTAGCCGGAGCGGGCAGGATCGATGAAAAGGTGGTCAACGCTGCCGTTAAAGAGATACAGCGTGCCCTGCTCCAGGCTGATGTAAATGTCAAACTGGTAATGGAATTATCCCAGCGGATCAAGGAACGTTCCCTGAAAGAGGATGTCCCTGCCGGATTGAGCGGTAAGGAACATGTGATCAATATCGTATATCATGAACTCATTAACATAATGGGTCAGGGGACCGATGTTAAACTTGCCGGACAAAAGATCATGATGGTGGGCCTGCAGGGAAGCGGTAAGACCACTACCACGGCAAAACTTGCCAGGTTCTTCCAGCGAAAGGGCTTAAAACCGGCAGTGATCTGTGCTGATACATTCCGGCCCGGGGCTTATGAACAGTTGAGTACTCTTTGCAGCCGTCTGAATGTTACGTTCTATGGCGAGAAAGACAATAAGGATGCTGTGGAGATAGTACGTAACGGACTGGAATCTGTTGACCGCTACGATGTGTTAATAATCGATACTGCCGGGCGTCATGCTCTTGAAAGTGACCTGATCAAGGAAATGGAAGATATCTTTGCCATGGCCAAACCTGACCAGAAACTATTGGTTATCGATGCTGCTATTGGCCAGCAGGCCAGCGAACAGGCAAAGGTGTTCAACCAGTCTATCGGCATCACTGGTGTGGTTATTACTAAACTGGACGGTACGGCCAAAGGCGGCGGCGCGCTGTCTGCTGTATCAGAGACCGGATCTTCGATCGCTTTTATCGGCATAGGTGAGAGACCAGAGGATTTTGAGAAATTTGAGGCTGACAGGTTCATATCCAGGCTGCTTGGAATGGGGGATATCAAGACCCTTATCGAGCGGGCCCAGGAAGTCATCGATGAGGATGAGTTCGATATAGATAGTATGATGCGGGGCAAATTCACGCTCAAGGATATGTATAAACAACTTGGGGCAATGAATAAGATGGGTCCGATAAAGCAGATCATGCAGATGCTTCCTAACATGCCCATGCTTCCAAAGGGAACTGACCTTTCTGATGAACAGTTCCAGACGACCCAGGGTACCCTTGAAAAGTTCAAGATCATTATGGATAGTATGACAGAGAAGGAACTGGAAGAGCCAAAGATAATAGGCAGCAGCCGTATCAAGAGGGTTGCTATTGGTTCCGGGACATCCCAGGAGGATGTCAGGCTTCTTATTAAGCAGCACAAGATGATGCAGCAGGCATTCAAGGGACTGCGGGGCGGCAAGTTCAATATCCAGAAAATGATGAAAAAGATGGGTGGATAAAACTTTATCCGTATTGCTTTTTTTTCCAGTATGTCCGAATACCCTTACTTCTGATTGGCAAACATGGGTCGCCATGTACAGCCAGAGATGCTTACAATCTACATACTATTACCTCAAACAACTTTGTGATGCAAAGTACTATATACTGCAAACATCTTTATAATAACATATCGAGGTGATTGCAATGACACAAAATATCAATCTGAAGGAAATAGAAAAAAAGGCATATCGCGATTCCCAGCAGGATGGCTTGATGGAAGTCATGATGGGGCTGATCCTTATGACATTCGGGGGGTTCTTCTATTCCCCTGTCTTTTCGTTCTATATATTGCTAATAGTATTTGCCGGAAGGATTGTGGAGTTTATCCGTAGGCGGTACACCCATCCCAGAATCGGGTTTGTCAAATTCCATGAGGAAAATCCAAAGGACGCCCTGACAGGCGTCTTTCTCTTCGAGGTCGCAGTTATCGTGATCATGTTCACTCTTATCTCTATCTTTGGTGAAGTGACAGATTATTCCCAGTGGGTGGACTGGTCGCCATTGTTCTTCGGGATGATCCTGGTCGGACCCTTTGCTCATGCGCAATCCAGATCCGGGAACGTCCGTTATACCGGATATGCGATACTGTCGGTGGTTCTGGGTCTATTCTTTTCCCTGGCAGAATTTGCTTCCGGGCGTACCGGGTTGATTCTATATCTGGTGCTTATGGGGGGGTTTCTTTTCATTAGCGGGCTTTTCATCTTCGCCAGGTTCCTGCGCAGGTATCCGCTTGCCACTACAGGGGGCGCTTGATGCCAGTAAGTGATTCCGGTAGCAGCGAAGAGCTCCAGCAAATCGCGGGAATCGACCGCTTGATCCACGAACCTGCAAGGCTCATGATCATGGCATACCTCTACGTTGTCGAGAGCGCAGACTTCCTCTTCCTGATGCGCCAGACCGGGCTTACTCCCGGCAATCTCTCCTCACATACGAGCAAGCTTGAGGCTGCGGGGTATATTGAGATCGTGAAGGAGTTTGTGGATAAAAAGCCGCATACGATGCTCCGGCTGACTGATGCGGGGAGGGGGGCTTTTCAGGAGTATCGGGAGCGTATGATGGAGGTTCTTCGTTGATCTGGCTGCTTGAAGCAGCAGCCACCCTTCGTCATATTTGCAATTCTGTCGTGAAGTTCTGCAATATATTATCTGATAATTCGATATATCAGAAGATTTAAGTACTAATACTTTGCAAACATTATTAGACCGGTCAACCAAAAGACCAGTCTGAACAAGAGGAGGTCAGACCAGGCATACGACCACAATGAACCGCAGCATAATGAAAATCTAAAGCCGCGGAGAATCGTGAACATCAGGAAGAGTTGCCGCATCAGCGGATTGTGAATGCCGAGATACACTAATGGCAACGATCACCACCTGAAGGGGATTCGCATTTCAGGAAGGATTGCACCCACACTTTCCAATTTACGGGTATCGATTCCTTACGAAATAAAAGTTCAACATCCAGAGGAGAGATGAAAGATGAAAAAGCTACTAATATCAATTATGATAATCGCTGTGTTACTGGCGTCCGGTTGTGTCAGCGACAAGGATGCCACAACAGAAGAACCGACTGAGAATATAAGTCAGATAGACGCTGCGGAGCTCATCCCGCGTGAGGTTTTATTCGGCAATCCAGACAAGATCACAGTCCGTCTAAGCCCGGACGGAACCCGAATCAGCTACCTTGCCTCTGTAGACGGTGTCCTGAATGTCTGGGTAGGACCCGCTGATGACCCAGATTCTGCAAAGCCGGTCACAAACGATACCGACCGCGGCATACGCATCTATTTCTGGGCTTACACAAACGAGCACATCCTGTATCTCCAGGACCAGGCTGGTGATGAGAACTGGAGGGTCTACAGCGTGAACCTGGAGACTGGCCAGACCACTGACTTAACTCCGCTTGAGGGCGTGCAAGCCAGAATCCAGGCGGTCAGCCAGAAGTTCCCTGAAGAGATATTAATCAGTCTTAATGACCGCGATCCCACACTTCACGACATTTACCGTATCAACATCACAACTGGTGAGAAGAGTCTTGTCATGGAGAATGAGGGTTTTGTTGGATTCACAACCGACGACGAGTATAACGTCCGCTTCGCAGAGCGGCTCACACCTGACGGTGGAAACGAGATATCCCAGGCAACCGAAGATGGTGGCTGGGAGCTATTTATGGATATCGCAATGGAGGATTTGCTCACAACAGGTATCGTCGGGTTCGATAAGACCGGTACTATTCTCTACATGATCGATAGCCGCAACCGTAATACCGCTGCGTTCTTCACAATGGACCTTGAAACTGGTGAGCAGACCTTGATCGCCGAGGACCCGCATGCGGATACCAGTAATCTTATGATCCATCCGACTGAAAAGATTGTCCAGGCGGTTGCCTTCACTTACGAGCGCAGGCACTGGCAGATCATTGACGAGTCTATTGCAGATGACCTTGCCTACCTGAAAACGGTTGCTGATGGCGATGTCGAGGTTGTTAGCCGAACACTTGACGATGAGTACTGGATGGTCGCCTACGTGTTGGATGATGGTCCGGTGCAGTATTATCGCTATGACCGCGGAGAAAAGAGTGCAGAGTTCCTGTTCACGCATCGCAAGGCACTGGAAGGTTTGTCTCTTGCAAAGATGCATCCTGTGGTCATCAAGTCGCGTGATGGGCTGGACCTGGTCAGTTACTACACGCTGCCGATTGGAAGCGACAGTGATTTAGATGGGTACCCTGATGAGCCATTGCCAATGGTGTTGTTCGTTCACGGTGGACCATGGGCACGCGACAACTGGGGCTACAACTCCGTGCATCAGTGGCTTGCAAACCGTGGTTATGCTGTTTTGAGTGTTAACTTCCGCAGCTCTACGGGATTTGGCAAAGCGTTTATCAACGCGGGCAATCTGGAGTGGGGCGGTAAGATGCATGATGATCTCATCGACGCGGTCAATTGGACAGTTCAGGAAAAGATCGCTGAACCGAATCAGGTGGCGATCATGGGCGGAAGCTATGGCGGATATGCAACGCTCTGGGGCATGACGAATACATCAGATACGTTTGCCTG
>PYCK01000057.1:0-10116 GCA_009649835.1 Candidatus Methanocomedens sp.
CTGATAGACAATATAGTAAATCCCTGGCTTCGCAAAGATGAAAGATTCACATCAGGAGATACTATACGAAAATCGACCATCCCTAAAATAATCTGGAAATCTGGAACATTCATGACCCTTTGGGACACCCATAAGCATGAAAATGGTATCCACTTCAAAAAGTATGGTCAAATGCAAGATTAATGTAGACACAGATTTCACTGATTTTCACAACCACTATCAATCTGTGTAATCAGTGAAATCTGTGTCTCAAAATTCAGAGCACTATGATCAATTACCATTTAATTTGAAGGGAATACTGAAAATGCCATTTTCGGAGCAAATTTAACAACCAAATAAATTCCACAGTTTTGTAATGCATTAACCTTATTACTCATACTGTATTAATAACACCTGAAAAATCAAAGAAGGTTGAACAAACGGGTACTGCAAATTCTTTTATTCCAGGAAAAAATCGACAGTCATTTCTAAAACACCAATTACCAACTGAATTCATTATCCACCACACAAATTCACCAACCTTTCACACCCCCTGGCTGGTGTGATCAAAATGGACCTCAGCAGCAAGATATATGAAATAATACGTGAACTCGACCTGAAAGAGGTCCAGAGATGGACAGCCCTCAGCATCCTTGTAGGTATTGTAGGCGGGATTGTTGCCATCATATTCTATTCAGGCCTGTATTATGCCACCTATTACCTATTAGGAGGCATCGGCGGATATTTCCCTATTACCCCAAGAGGTGATGTTGACCTCCTGCCCGTCGTTACAGGCGAGCCCAACCGTTTATTACTCGTACTGCTCCCCATGCTGGGCGGACTGCTGGCAGGCTACCTGGTGTACCGCTTTGCCCCCGAAGCCGAAGGGCACGGTACCGATTCCGTTATCGATTCCTACCACCAGAAACAGGGTGTGATCAGGACCAGGGTCCCCTTTATCAAAGCACTGACATCCATGATAACCATGGGCTCAGGAGGAAGCGCAGGCAGGGAAGGACCCATAGCCCAGATCAGTGCAGGTTTCGGTTCCATACTTGCCACCAGGCTCCACCTCACTGACCGGGACCGCCGCATTCTCGTGATATGCGGCATGGCTGCCGGTGTGGGCAGCATATTCAAGGCCCCCCTTGGCGGCGCAATATTCGCAATCGAAGTACTGTACAGGCAGGGCTCGGAATCAGAGGGCATCGTGCCCGCCTTTATCTCGTCCACCATCGCCTATTCAATATTCTGCTCAGTGTTCGGCTGGGGTTCCCTGTTCATCATGCCCAATTACCAGTTCACCCATCCATACGAACTTATTTTCTATGCACTGCTGGGTATGGCATGTGCTGCCGTTGGTATCTTTTATGTACATATCTTCTACGGCATGAGGAACATCTTCAACAGGTTGACCATGCCCCGGCATTACAGGCCTGCCATCGGCGGCTTTTTACTTGGTATCCTTGCATTTTTCGTACCCGAAAGCCTGGGAGTAGGGTACGGGCTCATCCAGCAGGCCATAGACCAGCAGCTTGTAGTAGGGCTCATGCTGCTACTGGTATTTGCCAAGATACTTGCCACATCCTTCACTATCAGCAGCGGGGGCAGCGGTGGTGTGTTCGGTCCCTCACTGGTGATAGGGGCAATGCTGGGCGGCGTGCTGGGACTGACCTTCCATACTTTGTTCCCCACTATAGTATTGCAGCCAGCTACCTTTGTGCTGGTCGGGACGGCAGCCCTGCTTGCAGGTGTGGCAAAAACACCCATTGCCGCAATAATAATGGTATCAGAACTAACAGGCAACTACAACCTGCTGCCGCCCCTTATGCTTGCCTCCACCCTGGCATATGTTCTGTCAGGCAAATGGTCCATATATGAAAAACAGGTGCCCACAAGGATGGACTCCCCTGCCCACCGCCGCGAGATGACAATAGACGTGCTGGAACTTGTAACAGCAAAAGAGGCAATGAGCGGCGATATCATCACAGTCGACCCTGCCACAAAGATCCAGACAGTGCTGAACCTCATCCATAAATACGGTCATCTGGGGTATCCTGTGCTGGATAACCTGGAGCTGGTCGGTATGGTGACCTTTGAGGATGCGGAAAAAGTCCCCACAGATGAAAGGGACAGTGTGACTGTCGGTGATATAATGACCCGCTCTCTGATCGTAACCTATGAAGACGAGAATCTTGAAAAAGCCCTAAGGAAATTGCTGGATAACAATATCGGACGACTGCCTGTTGTGGACAGGGATGACCCCACAAGGTTGTCCGGACTGTTGACTAAATATGACATCATCAGGATTCACGCACAGCTAAGCTCGAAACTTTGCAGGCTTCCACCTATTCGAAAATAAGTCCTTACGGCGTCAGTTCTTGCAGCGTATATTCTTACAGCGTCAGTTGCCTGATGATATCACTGGCACTGAGAATACCCACAGGACGGTCTGATGCCCCCATACCTGATTCTGATAGTATGATCAGTCTGTGAATATGTGCATCCAGCATGACATTGGCAGCAGTTTCTATATTAGTAGAGGGGTTGATCGATTTTAACGAACTCGTCATTATTGCTTCGGCCGTCTTATCCATCAGTGATTTATCAACAACTACCTGTAACATGTCCATTTCTGTGATAAATCCCATAATTTCCCCTGTATGGTCTGTAACTGCTACGCCGGAAACGTTCTGCTCAACCATTATTTTTGCAACTTCTCTAAGGGTGATATCCATGGGAACTGAAGGTACTCCCCTTGTCATAATGTCTCTTAATAAAATGTTATTTTTAATCATTGTTTTTCCACCTAATATATTGTTGTTATCTATTAGGATAAGTACTTTTTTTAAATTATTAAAAGTGTATAATTTTAGAAAAGTGAAATAAATACTAAAATCTAAATAAATAAGTACAATCAGAACCTTGAATATTTCCAGGTGGAACACATGCAAACGAATGTCATAAGGTCTCTAAACATAGGGAAATTGGTACGGATGGAACGGATTTTTGACAGGGAAACTCTTCGAACCATCATTATTCCCATGGATCATGGTGTTGGTGCAGGTCCCATTAAAGGATTGACCGACCTGTCGAAAATGGTGAACAAAGTGGCCCAAGGCGGTGCCAATGCTGTACTGGGACACATGGGTTTACCCAAGTACGGCCACCGTGGTTACGGCAGGGATGTGGGACTGATCATACACCTGTCAGCGTCCACTTCACTGGGCCCTGACCCCAACCATAAGGTACTGGTCACCTCAGTGGAAGAGGCAATAAAAGTTGGAGCAGATGCAGTATCGGTACATGTTAACATTGGTGCCGATGATGAGGCAGAGATGTTGCAGGGACTGGGTATAACCGCCAGCAAATGCGATGAATGGGGTATGCCCCTTGTGGCAATGATGTATCCGAGGGGACCAAAGGTTAATTCCGAACATGATGTAGAGTACGTCAAGCATGCGGCCCGGGTAGGTGCCGAACTTGGCGCAGATATTGTCAAGACAAATTATACCGGAGACCCGGATTCGTTTCGGGAAGTGGTTGACGGGTGCCCTGTACCTATTGTTGTAGCCGGAGGGCCCAGGATGGAGACCGAGCGTGACCTTTTGCAGATGGTATATGATTCCATACGCTCAGGCGGGCGGGGTGTGGCAATAGGAAGGAACGTATTCCAGGCAGATGACCCGGTAGCCCTGGTGGGAAAGATCTCAAAGGTTGTGCATAACGGATATACGGTTGACGAGGTCTATGGATAGCATGTCCTCAACCGATCTTTCGATACAACTTACCGGGCTTGAACTGGAAAACCCGACCATACTGGCGGCAGGCGTTCTTGGCACCACAGGTGCCTCACTGAGGCGTATGGCCGGGGAAGGTGCGGGTGCTGTGGTCACAAAGTCCATAGGCTCCGAGCCAAAAGAAGGCCATCCGAACCCTACCATGTTCAAACTGGATTCTGGGTTCCTGAATGCAATGGGCCTGCCCAATCCGTCTTACAGGGATTTCAGGGAAGAACTTTCGATTGCCAGAAAAGGCGGCGTTCCTGTGATCGCCAGCGTTTTCGGGGCACATCCGGATGAGTTTGCAGAAATAATTATCGGACTGGAAGGTGCCAGTGCCTACGAATTAAATGTTAGCTGCCCCCATGCCAGTGGTTATGGAACTGTAGTTGGTACTGACCCGGTACTGGTGGAAGAGATCACCAGGGCTGCCAAACGGACAACCGATACACCGGTATGGGTCAAGCTCACCCCGAATGTCACAGATATCGTGGAGATCGGTGAGGCTGCGAGCAGGGGTGGAGCCGATGCTGTTGTCGCTATCAATACGGTGCGGGGCATGGCGATAGATATCCATAGCGGGTATCCGATCCTTGGCAACCTGTACGGTGGCCTTTCCGGCCCCGCAGTACGTCCGGTGGCTGTAAAATGCGTATACGATCTGTATAAAGCACTGGATATCCCTGTTATAGGTGTGGGAGGTATCGGAAGCTGGCAGGATGCAGTGGAGATGATGATGGCCGGGGCCTCGGCGGTACAGGTGGGCTCTGCCGTTTATGATAATGTCAATATTTTCAGTGAGATTACCAGTGGATTGTCTGCTTACCTGAAGGCCAATGATCATTCTTTGGACGATATAACCGGACTTGCCCACAGGAAGGTGGAACAGTGAGACCGGTAAATGCGGTAATAACAGAGATCATCAGGGAGACCCCTACCATAATCACTCTCGTGACCGATATTGAACTGGATGCTGCACCCGGCCAGTTCGTAATGGTGTGGGTCCGGGGCCTGGATGAAATCCCGATGGCCCTGTCACACCCGGGCAGCATCACTGTGCAGAGGGTGGGTGAGGCTACTGAAGCACTGTCACGACTGGATGTGGGCGATAGTATTGGCATAAGGGGGCCGTTCGGGAACGGATTTGAAGTGAAAGGAGAAGGGGGAGGAAAGGGGAACCGAGAAGGGGAAGGTGGCGGAGATGGGAACGGAGAAAAGAAAGGAAATAAAATAATGATCATTGCAGGCGGCGTGGGTGGTGCACCCCTGCTGCCTTTGGCGCAGCAAGCCCAATCCCTGGGCCTGGATGTTACTACCCTGATAGGGGCCAGGACAGCGGATGAACTGCTTTTCGAAAAACATTTCTCAAAATGCGGTGCACTCAGTATAGCTACTGACGACGGGAGTAAAGGTCATCACGGGTTTATAACAGGAGCAATGGACATGTTCAACCTGGCCGGGTTTGACCAGTTCTATATCTGCGGTCCGGAGTTGATGATGAAAAGCGTGCTGGATATTCTCCAGGCAGCAGGGCTTGAGGCAATGGCACAATTAAGTCTTCACAGGTATTTCAAGTGTGGTATCGGTGTATGCGGCGCATGTACCATTGATCCATCGGGTCTGCGGGTATGCAGGGACGGCCCGGTGTTCAGTGGTGATCTGCTCACAACAAGTGAATTGGGGAAGTACCACAGGGATGCCACAGGAAAAAAGATAATGTTTTAAATATTTGGTTCTTTCATGGTAGTGGAAAAGGTAGTGTAATAATATGATAGGCAGATTCAGGTTTGATGATGAGGTATTTACCGGCACTGTAAATGGTGACAGAGTTGTCGTGGAACGGGGGCTGTATTGTGATACTTATACCCTGGATGAACTGGAGACACTTCCTCCTGTAAACCCGAGCAAGATCATATGTGTGGGATTGAACTACATTGACCATGCCCGGGAACTGGAAATGGAACTGCCCGGTTATCCTATGATCTTCCTGAAACCTCCTTCTGCTGTTATCGGGCATGGTGATATGATCGTCTATCCTCCTGTGTCCCAACATGTGGATTATGAGGCAGAACTGGCAGTTGTGATCGGTAAGCAGTGCAGGAACGTACCTGCCACGTACGCAGATGACGTGATACTGGGATATACCTGTTTTAACGATGTAACGGCTCGCGATATCCAAAAGGCAGATGGTCAGTGGACCAGGGCTAAGAGCTTTGATACTTTTGCACCGTTTGGCCCGTTTGTGGTCATGGCCGAAAATGTGGATATATCAAATGCCTACATCCGCTCCAGGGTCAACGGCCAGTTAAGGCAGGACTCCAGTGTAAATAATATGATTTTCGATATCCCGGCACTGATAGAATTTATTTCCCATATCATGACGCTGGAAAAGGGTGATGTCATAGCGACAGGCACGCCTGCAGGTGTGGGTCAGCTTTATCCAGGGGATACGGTGGAGATAGAGATAGAGGGCGTGGGTACTTTGGAAAATGAGGTTGTTAAGCCCTAAACTTCATCATTGGGTTTTATCTTCAGTTTAGGTTTTACAGTGAAGAAAATAATATCTTTGTTATATATCCTGAACACTTTGCGCTCTTTGCGTCCTTTGCGGTGTATGATTTTGGTCACCGCAAAGAGCGCAAAGTCCGCAAAGGGAGTTTGAATGGTTTGGTTCTTGATTATATCATCAGTTTAGTTTTCATCTTCATGTTGAGTTTTATCTTCGGATTGGGTTTCATCTCCAGGTTGGGTTTCATCCTCTGCTTGGGTCCCAGCCTTTTCTTCGATCTCCTGGTTCCCAGGTTTGGTTATTACCTCGAATCCCGTATACGTCCTGTATAAAGCAAGCATGAAACCGTAAGCTGCAGGGCCGATTATTATCCCCATGGCACCGACCACGAACAGTGGGGCGGTAAAGGACAGCAGTGTTATGATTGGATGGATATTTCCACTTTGCATCATCAGCCTGGGCCTGATAATGTTGCCGGGAATGGTCTCAAGGAACAACCAGCCAAATACTACGATCACCACGGCCTTCACCGGTTCATTGAAAATATAATAATAGATGGCTGCCGGTACATAGAATGTGCCCGGTCCCACGATCGGCAGCAGGGCCAGGACTGCAATGACAGCACCCCACATTATGGGATATGGTACACCGATAAGCATCAGGCCGATGCCGCCGATTATACCGGTCAGCACGCAAACGATCAGGTAAACATTGAAAAGGCTGTTGTATATACTATTCAGGTGCTGCAGGAATTCCTTTACGATCTCTACCCTGTTGGAAGGCAGGATATCAATGAATGTCTCAACTATATTCTCGCCGTCGATGAGCAGGTAATAAAGTAAAAATACCACTACTCCCAACTGCATGGCAAATATCGCAATATTGGATATGAAATTCAATACAACACGCTGGGCAATGCTGACTATGAACAGTATGGCAGAAGATGCAGAACTGGAAAGATTGGACTTCATGTTTTCCTGTATGGTATCCGGGATGTACTTGCCCATCAGTTCCATGCCATAATCTATCAGCATATTTATGTCGGTTTGCAGGACATCAGGCTGGAATTTTGCCAGTTCCGAGCCCAGGATGAATATGATGTTTAAGAACAACCCCATAAAAATCAATGCCACGATGGTGATGGTCAGGATCGCTGAGATCTGCCGGTTCTTGATCCTGGTAATTTCCCTAAGCTTTTTATCCAGGGGCCGCAGTATAAATGCGCCGAATATGCTCAATATGATCACATTTACGAATACCCATGAAAGATAGATGATCAAAAGAGCAACTGCTATAACCACGAGACCCACAATAAGGGTGAAACGTTTTCTGTCCAGCGGCCCAGTCATAACATATAAGTGATTCTACTGATTCAAAAGTTTTTCTAATGCTTTTACGATAAGTATAAAATGAATCATGATATAAATGGAAATGATAATGATAGACCTTCATACCCATTCAATATTCAGTGACGGTGAACTGCTTCCAAGCGAACTTGTTCGCAGGGCCGTGGTCCATGGCTATACTGCCATTGCTATTACGGACCATGTGGATTTTACTAATATCGAGCATGTACTTGACGGGATCAAGAAAGCAAAATACCTTGAAGAGGTCTGGGATATCCGGGTACTTGCAGGAGTAGAGATAACCCATGTGCCCCCGCAGAAGATATCAGGATTGGTTGCTCTTGCACGTGAACTGGGAGCTGAGATAGTCGTGGTACACGGGGAAACGCTTGTCGAGCCTGTGCTGCCCGGGACGAACAGGGCTGCTATCGAGGCAGGGGCAGATATACTGGCGCACCCGGGATTGATCTCTAAGGAGGATGCAATGCTGGCAGCAGAACTGGGGGTGTGCCTTGAGATCACAGCGCGCTGCGGGCACAACCGGGCCAACGGTCATGTGGTAAGAATAGCTGAAGAGGTCGGGGCAGATATGATAGTTGGTACTGATTCCCATTCACCAGGGGATCTGGTCACTGATGAAGAGGCGCTTAATATCGCTATGGGTGCAGGGTTAAGTGAAAAACATGCACAAGATGTATTGTTTTCAAAACCTTTAAGCCTGATAAACACCAGATTAATATAGCACTTGCGATAACTTTATATAATATTACTGGTGTATTTATGTTACTTTTATTGAGGTGTATTATTGAAAATATTAGGAACTGTTTTGCATACTTCAAGTCATAAAAACTTAATCGTCAGAGGGGATAAAACAAATAAGGCTGGTAACAAGAAGTTATTCAGGATAAATAACCTGGTTTTTAACAGGAGAAATACGAAGATCGGAAAGGTCAATGATGTGTTCGGGCCTGTGGACCGACCGTATTTTTCAGTAAAGATTTTTAAGACTGTGGCCGGAGAAAATCTGAGGAATTTCAAAGGCAAGCACGTATATGTGAAATAATTGCAAAGTGGTTGCAGCTTTTCACATGAATGATAATATTAATGACAATATTAGATCAATGATAAGATTGAAACAGAGGGATTAGTAATAAATGCCTGAATTAGAAAAAGAAAAAGAGATTGAGAGGTCTGAGAGAAGTAAAATACGTGAGAGTATCAAGCTCAGAAAGGAAAAGGAAAAGGTCGGAGCATTCGAGAAGCCTACTGTGGAATGTCCCGAGTGTGGTAGCCGCAGTCTGGTACAGGATTATGAGCGGGCGGAACTTGTGTGTAACGACTGCGGTCTTGTGGTCGATTCCGAGTTCATTGACCAGGGACCAGAATGGAGAGCGTTCGACCATGACCAGCGTATGAAGAGAAGCAGGGTGGGCGCGCCCATGACCTACACCATTCACGACAAGGGCCTGTCAACCATGATCGACTGGCGAAACCGCGATTCTTACGGTAAATCCATATCATCAAAAAGCAGGGCCCAGTTGTACAGGCTGCGAAAATGGCAGCGCCGTATCAGGGTCAGCAATGCTACTGAGAGGAATTTAGCCTTTGCATTATCAGAACTGGACAGGATGGCCAGTGCACTGGGCCTGTCCCGGAATGTGCGGGAAACTGCGGCTGTGGTCTACCGCAAGGCTGTTGACATGAACCTGATAAGGGGCCGGAGTATTGAGGGTGTGGCTGCTTCTGCACTGTATGCAGCCTGCAGGCAGTGTAATGTGCCAAGGACGCTGGACGAGATCGCTGAAGTATCCAGGGTCAGCCGTAAGGAGATCGGCCGTACATACCGGTTCATTTCAAGGGAACTGGGCCTGAAACTCATGCCCACGTCACCCATTGACTATATCCCAAGGTTCTGTTCTGGCCTGAACCTGCATGGTGAAGTACAGTCCAAGGCTGTGGAGATCCTGAGGCAGGCGGCAGAGAAGGAACTCACCTCAGGGCGTGGACCTACGGGTGTGGCTGCGGCAGCTATCTATATATCCAGCATCCTGTGCGGCGAGCGCAGGACCCAGCGGGAAGTGGCAGAGGTGGCCGGTGTCACGGAAGTGACTATCCGAAACAGGTATAAGGAACTGGCAGAACAACTGGATATTGAGATAATACTGTAAAGATACTGTAAGGATGGGCATATTTATATGCCAGTCCAATCCCGGATGTTGGTATCGTGGATAGAATATATATCAAGAAGACCCTTGATCATATCAACCACGAGATCATGGTATTCACATCCGGGAAATAAACTTTTTTACCGGATTAAAGGGTAATGTTAGAAATACTAAAAATGCTGGGCATTGGTTTTAGTGTCGGACTGACAGGTGCGCTTGTACCCGGACCTATGCTTTTTGCTACAATCGAGACTTCCCTGAAGAAAGGCTGGACAAGCGGTCCCCTGGTTGTATCGGGCCATGCCCTGGTCGAGGTTCTGTTATTTATCTTTATA
>PYCK01000057.1:10216-24990 GCA_009649835.1 Candidatus Methanocomedens sp.
TGAAGAAAGGCTGGACAAGCGGTCCCCTGGTTGTATCGGGCCATGCCCTGGTCGAGGTTCTGTTATTTATCTTTATAGTGGCCGGGTTTTCAACCCTGGAGACCCAGGGTGCCATTCTCTGGATATCTGTTATCGGGGGTGCGGTACTGGTGGTGTTTGGCATTTTGACTATCAGGGAAGGGAAACATGCTACTCTTTCGGGGGGCAGTAGTGTGTTCAAGAGCCCATTTGCTGCCGGTGTGATCACGTCGGTATCGCATCCGTATTTCTGGCTGTGGTGGCTGACGGCAGGGGCGGGGCTGGTTCTTGTGGGGCTTGAGACCAGCCTGTTTGCTGCTTCTATATTTTTGGTGGGTCACTTTATGGCAGACCTGGGCTGGTACACTTTCGTGTCTACTGCGATAAGTAAAGGGAGGTCGCTGATGTCTGAGGGGACTTACCAGCGGGTGCTGATGGGCTGCGGTGGGTTTTTGGTGGTGTTCGGGGTGTGGTTTATGGGGAGTCAGATGAATCTGTTTTAGATAAGCCTGAACTTGATGTATACATTCTAACCTGCTGCCCGACCTGTGCACCTGATAAGCAGCCATCCTTGTGGATTCGTATTGCCCGGGTCTGGAGAGCAGAGCATGCAAGAATATTGCACTGATATTAAATGTGTATAAAATCATCTGTAAGCATTGTCATGATGCTCAAAGTCCAGAAGTGTTATGCTGCTATTTTCTTTATCGATTTCGTAAATGATAACAAAAGATCCTATATGGATCCTCCATTTACCTTTTAGAATATTTCGAAGGGGCTTCCCTATTTCCGGGTTATCTGAAAGAATTTCAAGTCTCTTTTTCACATGACTGTAACGAACTTTATCTCTTTTAAACAATTTTTGCAATTCTTTCTGAACCCTTGGGTGTGCAATAATCTTGTAAATCATTGTTCTATGCTACTCAAGAAATCGTCCATACTTTCGAACTCAAGACGCTTGCCTTTTGTAATTTCATTGTTTGCGGCATTTACACGTTCAATAAAATCAGAATTAAAAGTTTCTTCAGGAGGATAACTGGTTTCATCCAGTTTTTCTTCAATTCTCTCTAACTTACCAAGAATTCTCGTAAACATCGCCTCAATATTGCGATTCTCAAATGAACTTTCCATAGTATATCATTTATACAATCATTTTCCATCTTTAAAATAAGTTTCTCTTAAATTAAGTGAACATAGTAATCACACATTTTGTTTCTTCGCGACTATTACAGTGAGTTCTTCATATACCATAACAACACTTCTGCAGCACTTCACCTGCTGCCAGCCCTGTGCACCAGACCAGTAACCATCTACTTACACCAGGCAATACTGACAAGTTAAGCCCTGTCCCCCTCACATCCCCACAAAGCAAAAGGAATAATTTATCACTAATTCTGAGTACATAGTACTGATGACGGAAGAGCCCACAGAATGGGCAGAGAAGTACCGCCCAAAAAACCTTACCGAAGTGGCAGGCCACCGTACCATTATCAATGACCTCGTCAGTTGGGCCAACAAATGGGAAACGGGAGTTCCAAAGGACAAAGCACTGATATTCTACGGCAAGCCCGGAGTTGGCAAGACCTCAGCCGCTTATGCCCTGGCCTACCAGATGGGATGGGACGTAATAGAGTTAAACGCCAGCGACCAGAGGACTGCAGGCATCATCCAGAAAATTGCAGGTTCAGCCAGCAGGATGGGGACCTTTGACGGCACATCAGGACGGCGGCTCATCATACTGGACGAGGCAGACAACCTGCACGGCAACTATGACCGAGGCGGTGCCAGGGCCATTATCAATGTGGTCAAAGGCACATCCCAGCCAGTTATACTCATCGCAAATGAATTTTATCAAATGGACCCGGCACTGCGGCTCGCCTGCAAACCAGTCCAGTTCAGGACAATAAACAGCACTACTATTGTGTCTGCACTAAAAGCAATATGTAAAAATGAAGGCATAATGGTGGGCATCGGGGTCATAGATGCTATTGCTGACAATGCCAACGGCGACCTGCGCAGTGCTATCAATGACCTGCAAGCCATGTCCATAGGTAAGCACGAACTGGAAGTAGATGATATTATCACAGCACCCAGGGATGTAAAGGAAACAGTGTTCAAGTTAATGGATCATGTATTCAAAGCTGCAGATATGAAGTCTGCCCAGCAGGCTGCCTGGCAGGTGGACGAGAGCCCTGATAACCTGATAAACTGGATCGACGAGAACCTTCCCATAGGATACAAGGATGCACATGATATGGCTGCCGGTTATTTCCAGCTTGCCAGGGCCGACCTGTTCCTGGGCAGGGTGCGCCGCAGGCAGAATTACAGTTTATGGCGTTATGCCAGCCTGTTAATGACCGGGGGTGTATCGGCTGTCAGGACCCACAGCCATTCGGGGTATAATAAATACCAGGCCCCCCAGTTCTGGAGAAAACTGGGGCAGACCAGGGCAAAGCGTAATATAAGGGATTCGCTTGCCGGGAAGATAGGGGGAATATGTCATGTATCAGGTGCCTATGCACGGACTGACCTGATATGGTTCTTCAAGCATTTAATGAAAAGCAAGGTTCATTCGGTTGGACTGGCTGCTGAACTGAAGCTCGATCCCGATGAGATCGCATTCCTGATGGATACAAAACCCACCACAAAGAAAGTGGGCAAGATATACGATGAGGCACAGCAATTGATGAAGGATGAGATCGAGCATGATATTGAGGTGTTTGGTGGATTTGGCCAGGAAAAAACAGAAAAAAAGCAGGTAAGCCGTTTAATGGAATTTGATGAGGCCAAAGGAAATGGCGGGACAGAAGGAACAGATGAAAAAGATGGAATAAAAGGAACTGGTGGAACAGATGGAAAAGATGGAAAAGATGGAACTGATGTTAGCCACACAAATGTAGATAATGTAGACTCTGTTGCAAAAGAGGAAAAGAACCAGAGTTCTTTGTTTGATTTTTGAGGTTTATCTTGATGAGAGGAAAACTGATCACGCTTGAAGGGATTGACGGTTCTGGAAAATCCACGATCCTAAAACGATTACATCGTCATTTCCAGGATAATCCTGATGTGATCTTTACCAGGGAACCTACCAGTGGCTGGATAGGGGAGGCAGTATACCGTGCAATAAAATCCGAGACTGACCCGCTGGCAGAACTATTCCTGTTCATTGCAGACCATGCCCACCACCTTAGCACTACTATTAAACCGGCACTGGAAGATCACAAGATCGTAATATCAGACAGGTATTCGGACAGCAGGTATGCGTATCAGGGGGCCACCCTGAAAGGAACTGTAGACCATCCCATGGAATGGGTGATGGGACTTCATAAAGGCTGGACTGTAGTGCCAGACCTTACTATTCTGCTGGATGTCAATCCCGCAACTGCCATTACAAGGGTGGGTAATCGCGATCACCAGACCAAGTTCGAAAAGATAGCCTTTCTGGAACAGGTTCGCAGCAATTATCTCAAATTGGTAGAAAAGGAGCCGGACCGGTTCCTGGTAGTGGATGCAGGGCTGCCCCTTGAAGAAGTAGAAGATATTGTGCTGTCTGCCATTGCCAAACAGTTATGACGTAATTGTTTTAAGTGCGATAAAAACAAGACCGGAATAAGATAATTAAAATAAGACCAGAATAACATATTCGGTGGTGGTGGGCTGACCCCGCTTTCTCAAGGAGTCCCTTAAGGGACCTTCCCTTGATCTATTTTCCCCGCACAAGTGCAGTGCAATTGTGCCAACGTTGGTTTCAATGAAGGATCACCGATCATCCGGTTTGAGAGATCTTAGTGGATCCCATGCCTTTCACAACATTGATGACCAACCAACACCAAGTATTATATTCATGTGCTGACTGACCACCCGGACCTTCATTACCAGCCCACCTGACTCCAGTATTCTCACTGATACACACAACTGGAGTTAATAACTATGTTGTCCTGAGAACTAATATATTTTTTGGTAACAGAATTGGTAACAATCAAGAAAATGAAAATTTCAGACAGGATTTACAGGATTGGCAGGATACGATCCAATCCTGTATATCCTGTAAATCCTGTCAAAAGATTTGATTGAAACTAAGAAAATCACCTATATCAACATCGAAATGCGTTTATACTTTCCTATACGTCAAGGTATCCTGGCAAATGTGACATAGCCTGAATGTCCCACCCTAATCGTAGACGGACGCGTCCCTCTTTCGCTAAAGGATATTTCACGCTGGGTACATTCAAAGGTGACAACCTCTTCAAGTTCGATCATATTGATGGCCTGGCGCACATCCTTTGCCTGTTCCATGAAAGGTGAGAACACCACGCAAAATCCGCCAGGGTTCAACACTTCAGCCACAAACGGCACAACTTCGGATGCATGGTGCAGATCAAGAGTGACCACATCAAAGGTCTCATCAATTGAATGGATCTCCTGTAATATATCCCCAGATCGCACCTCTACATTATCAAGACCTGCAAGGGCGATATTAGACCTTGCCACATCCAGGAAATCCTGTCTGGCCTCATAAGATAGCACCCTTTTTGCTACAAGTCCGAGATAAATAGCAAGGATGCCAGAGCCAGTGCCTGCATCCAGTACAGTATCCTGTTTATTCAGGCCGGTGTGGGATATGATCATGCCGATGTCCTTTGGATTTACAGGCGCTCCGGTTCTTTTTAATTTGTTGAAAAAATCAGGTGCCCTTGGACGGCGTGTCTTTAATTCAAATCCAAGGTGCGATGCGATTGAATCCCCGTACTCCATCTCAAGCAATCGGTCCAGCTTGAACACACCCACTTCTGTATGCAGGTCCCCGTTCCCTGCCGTTACAAAGTAGTTCTTACCGCTGCCTTTTAAAAGTACCGGGTCCCCTGGTTTCAAAGTAAATCACGCACCAGTGGAACGATCTGGGTAATATGGTCGATCACTGCATCCGATTCGAGGCACAATCTTTCAGGTCTTGCGTTTCGCTGCTGGACTGTCAACACAGCAAAATCGGCTTCCCTGAATGCCATTATGTCATTAATGGCATCTCCTACCATAACAACCTTTTCATATGATAGTTTCAGTTCCCTGATGATCCCGCATTTACGCTGTGGAGTTGAAAGCCCGAAGGTATGCTCCTTCTTGACACCGATACTTCTTGACACCATTTCAACATCCTCCTGCTTATCGCCTGATGCAATAAATGTGTCCACACCCAACGCTTCAAGCTGGGATGCCACATCCCCTACTTCAGGATACAGGCTTCCGCCCGTACTTAATGTATATGGGATACAACTTCGGGCCACATCGACCATCAGGCCCACGCCCAAATATCGCTTATCATCACAGCGATCCCATACTGCTTCCAGCACTTCCTGGAGGTCAGATACCAGTGCTAAGGGATCAGAACTGATAATGGAGTGTGCTTCATCAATACTCAATGATTTCCTGCAGCAACCAATATCGATCTTAACCTGTAATTCTTCAATGCATCGATTTACCGGATAACTCCCATCCATTTGCATCAACTGTCCTGGCTCAATGTGCAGAATAATAATAGCAAAATTGGGATTAGTTCCTGCAAGGTCAGTTGTTACAATATCATAATAAATGGAACCCCTCCTGAGGTCCTTTGCTGCCCTGTACATGTGTAAAAGTGTGCCTGCACTGTCAAAGACTACTGCTGTTTTTACCATATGCAGGTCTATTAGGAATTATTCTTAATTATCCTTTCTGACCAGAAGGGACTGCCCCGTCATCTGGGGCGGCACATCCAGATGCAACAGTTCCAGTATGGTGGGGGCGATATCTGCGAACATACCGTCGTGCAGGTCCACATCCATATCTGATACAAATACCAGTGGCACCCGGTTAGTGGTGTGGGTAGTATGCGGGCTCTTATCCTTGTAATAGATCATCTGTTCACTATTGCCGTGGTCTGCCGTGATAATGGCAACGCCGCCCATATCCACTATTGCATGTACCACCCTGCCCAGGCATTCGTCCACAACCTCTACGGCCTTGATGGCAGCATCCATAACGCCGGTGTGCCCGACCATATCCGGGTTGGCATAGTTCAGTATGATCACATCGTAATCGCCTGATACGATCTTTTCCACAACAGCATCTGTGACCTCATAGGCACTCATCTCAGGTTTCAGGTCATAGGTTGCCACGTCCGGAGAATGTATCAGTAACCTGTCCTCTCCTTTGTAGGGTTTTTCCACACGTCCGTTAAAGAAGAACGTCACATGGGCATATTTTTCAGTCTCAGCAATATGAAGCTGTTTTTTTCCATTTTTTGACAGATATTCCGCCAGTGTGTTGTCAATGTGTGCAGGCGGGAAGGCTATTGGAAGATCAAATGTTTCATCGTATTGTGTCGTGCAGACGAAATGGATATTCAATTCTTTCTGTCGTTCAAATCCTGAAAAATCCTGCATTGTCAAGGCCCTGGTAAGTTCCCTTGCCCTGTCAGGCCTGAAATTGAAAAAGATCACGGCATCATTATCCTGTATGGTGGCTGTCGGATGGTTCCCGTCCAGTATAACGGTGGGTTTGACAAATTCGTCATTTTCCCCTCTCTCGTAGGCAGCCCTTACCGCATCCTCTGCATCGGGTGATGTCAGGCCTTTGCCAAGTACCATGGCATCATAGGCAAGCTGTACACGTTCCCACCTGTTGTCCCGGTCCATTCCATAATAGCGACCGCCAATTGTGGCAATTTTTCCTGTGCCAAGTGTTCGCATCATGTCTTCGGTCCGGGTGATATATTCTCCTGCACAGCGCGGCGGGACATCCCGGCCGTCAAGGAATGCATGGACGAAAACCTTTTCAAGTCTAGCATTTTTTGCCATCTTCAGCAGTGCAAACAAGTGCCCGATATGACTATGCACTCCCCCATCCGAGAGCAGCCCCATCAAATGAAGTGATGAACCGTTTGTCAGTGCATGTTCAACTGCACCGGTCATTATCTTATTAGAAAAGAATTCAACATCCTTGATCGATTTATCTATCTTTGTAATATCCTGGTATACCACGCGACCACTACCCAGGTTCAAGTGACCTACTTCACTATTTCCCATCTGGGACGGGGGAAGTCCAACTGCCTCGCTTGAAGCTTCCAGTGTGGAATGGGGATATTTTTCCATCAGGTAGTCCATCACCGGTGTATCAGCATTGGCTATTGCATTTCCTTCAATCTCAGGGTTTATACCCCAGCCATCAAGTATGATAAGAATGAGCGGTTTAGGGATGTTCATTTTCATATCTTCTTTTTGAACGTTTAGGAAAATATATACTTTCCTGTAGGCTTAAAAAATGCGAACGAAGTGAGGATTTTCTTGACCATACATATCCTAAATAATTGTGCTATATAGAGGCTGTCCAGCAATTCAAAAAGTAATTGTTAGACTGCCTCTATAATCCATCAGCAAACCAGACTCTGCATCGTGCAACCTTTGCTGATCCGGATATTACACATTCCCTATCTTATATCTTAGTTATTTCCTCTTCAAAAGAAACGCCACTGACAGGAGTCCTGCAACTGTGAATATTGCTTCGAATCCCGGTAACCCACCTTCACCTTCCGGTAATCCACCTTCGTCCCCCGGTAACCCAGCTTCGTCTTTCGGTAATCCACCTTCGTCTTTCTCTTCTGTTACCTCCAGTCCCCCTCCACCGGCTCCGGTTTCGTTGGTGATTTCCAGATCCAGGGTATATTCTCCGTAATCATTATCATATGGAGTGATCCCGATGTAGATATCACCACTATAGGTTATTTCCTGGGTTGTATTAGCAATCGCACCCGGATTAGATGGATACTCTGATGCAATTTCTATCCTATCTTCATCGTATAGTGTAAAACCTCTCATCCTGTCGCTTGGTGGGGTCAATTTAACTGTTAGTGATGTTCCCGCTTCAACAGGCAGTCTGTAGAGATCTTTAGTGTCTGTGCCCAGCGATCCGGATAGATAACCGTTATGAGTTCCTTCTGTTATCTCCATAGCCGTTTCAAACGTGTCTCCTGCATCTGTTTGACTTCCTGCATCGAAATTATCATCGATCGTTATAATGTAATTTGCACCTGCCACGGTATCAAGAACCATGCCGCCACCAACGCTCAGGTAATATGTATAAGAGCTCTCCTGTGAACCGGGCAGCCAGAGATGACTTCTGGATTCAGCCGCACCAACCACATTCTTCAAAGGATTATCATATTCCGGAAGCAGTATTGCCCCATCTATGTCATACAGTTTAGCATTGCTGATTATAGTTCTATTTTCCACTACCGGATTAATAACTTTGATTGTAAGCAACTGTCCGGCATTAACTTTTTGTGTAAGTTTAAAGTATTCCGGTGCATCAACCGGAATGTCATGACCTGTCACATAACTTCCCAGATCTATCTCAATTGCGTCATCAAAACCATTACCGCCATCTGGCAGTGTCTGCTGTGCGCTTACTATTCCTGCGGTTCCAATAATGACTAGCCCTATCAGGATGAACATTTCCAATTTTTTCATGTTACCAACTCTGTATTTATTTTGCAATTAAAATAAAAGTCAACTAAATTAATGTAAAATCTCCAATGTGTTTTTTTCTGCTAATCTATAAATAAATTGCTATTTATCAATATTCGCTAATAATTAATATTACTCATGCAACTCCTCCTACAACAACTCCTACAACTCCTCCTATTTCCGTCGTTGGGTGGAGGAAAGGATCCCCCTCACGCCAGTTCATTCACTGGCTTTATTTGCTTCCACTATGGCCCTTCTACCTTCATCCTTGTTCTTGTCCATGAAACACCTGGAAGCACAGGCCAGCAGTTTCTCTTTAGTAGGAGACATATTAGAACGCTCATACGATTCAAGACCCCGGTTGGTCCAACCCTCCTGAAAACACCTGTCACCACAAAGAGTAAGCAACTCATCAGTCGGCGTCTTATTTGCTTTTTCATAGGCCTCCAGCCCGGGATATAACTTCCCCTCTTCAAAACACTTGTTGCCACAACTGAGCAGTTCCTCTTCCGGCACTTCCTCACCTGCCGCCTTAAAGGCATCCAGGCCCTTATTAAGCTCCCCTTCCAGCAGGCATTTGCGCCCCGCCTCAATGAGCCTGTCTTTCGGGAGTGGTACTCCAAGGAATTTGATTGCATTGATTGCCGAATATATCTGTCCTTCCTCAAGATATTTATCGATCCAGCCAAAGAGCATCTCGTCAGGCAACTCGACACCTGCAGCTTTTGAACCTTCCACAGCTTTCGAAAGCCATCCCTGGTCAAGATACTGGAAAATGTAACTATTTATCTCCTCTTCAGAAAGTTGGCCCCCCATCTCCTTAGAGATATCTATAGCCTCAGCCATCCGGCCTTTTTCAAGGATGTTTTTAAGGTAAGCGGTTAGTTTTTCATCATCCATTTTATCGTTTATAGTCTAATTGACTTACATTTAAGTGTTGCCGTCTGATTATAGAGACTTTTTATTATTTTCTGGACGATCTGGAAAACCGCAGTGTACGCAGAGGGACGCAGAGAAAAATAACAACCCTCTGCGATCCTCCGCGTCCTCTGCGGTTAATCTTTTTTGCCATGACCCATTAATCCAGAATAAATTAAAAAGTCTCCAAATATTATCATGGCTCCAACTATCTGACCGGAAGAATTGAAATGCATTAGTTCATATTGTCTGATTTCTTGACTAACAATTGCACGACTAACAAACAACTTCACTTTGCAGACGAACAGGTTATATTTTATCAGGTATTACCCTTCCCACAATGCGCATTTCCTACCTTGCCCTGTCAGATACACGATGTACAGTGCAGATACCGGGCTGCAACTTCAATTGCCGGGGCTGTTTCAGTAACCAGCGGCACAACTGCGGCGTAGAAGTGTCTGCGGCCCGCATAGCCGGACACATCCCACCAGGGACTGAAGTCATGCTGGCAGGAGGCGAACCCACACTTTACAGGCAGGAATTGCTGTCACTTATACATGAACTGGACCAGCAGAAGGTCATCCTGTCTACAAACGGATACCTGCTGGACAGGTCACTGCTGGAGAACCTTGGCGGTATCACCGTACACATTGACCTGAAAGCCCTTGACCCAAAACTGCACAGGTGGTATACAGGAAAAGATAACGCTACTGTGCTTGCGGCAATACGGATGCTCCATGACCTTGATTTCGATTTTGAAGTGAGCACGGTCTATATTCCAGGAATTGTGGAAACCAGGGAGATAGAGAATATCGCCCGCTTCCTGTCAGGGGTCGGGGACATCAGGTATAAGATCATCAGGTATGTACCAGCCAATAATTTTTCAGGCAGACCCGGGGTGAATGAGATACAGGATGCAGTAAATGCGGCACGTGAATATCTCGGGAATGTTTCCAGTTCCATTGAGAACAGGAGCCATCCGGTTGATCGTAAAATTGTAAATATCTTCTAAAGAGCAGGAATTTCCCTGGCAATCCCTATTACTTTCACCCCGCTCTTGGCTCGACTATATTTACTCAAAGCCCAATTATTGATCGTACAATAAACAAGCGGGAAGGAATTGGATAAAACACCCCCTCGTATCCGTCATACAATCCTTCCCCCATCCCCCATTTTTTTTATTTCTACTCCTACCTCAATTCCTGGGACTTATTAATTTATTCTGATCAAGTATGATAAATGAATTATAGCAAAGAAGATCAACCGCAGAGGACGCAGAGTTTCGCAGAGGGTTGTTATTTCACTCTGCGTCCCTTTGCGCTCTCTGCGGTTTTTTGAATAACCCTGAAAAATAATAAAAAGTCTCTGTTTTTACCTCAATTTCTGAGAATTATCTCTTCAATAAACCCCTGTACGATTTCCCTATCAGGTCATCAACCTGGATACCATATTCCCTTGCCATCAGTATCCCCAACACCTCAATACTGAACAGCCCCTCTTTTTCATTACGGCTCTTATTGATCTCGGCAATGATCTTCTGCTTTTCAAGACCAGTATTGATCATGATGCGTTCAATGATCTGCTCGAACACCTCTTTCTCCCTGAACCTGGATACATCGGGCTTAAAACCCATAGGTATCTGTACGTCATTGATACCGAACTGTGCCTTGAGCATGTCTCCTTCCCTGGAAATAATACCCTTTTCAATGGCTGAGTTGATAAAACCCCTGGCAGTGTCCGGTTTGAACCAGCCCAGGTCCATTGAAAGGGCCATGACAAACTCGGTCTCCTTAATGGTATTAGTCCCTTTGCGTTTAAAAGGCATGGCAGCGGTAAACAACAATTCGTTCATTGCAATTCCTACTCAACACCTTTATCTGAAATAGTAAGCTCCACAGACTGTCCCTCAGCCCTTGACCTGTGCTTGATAAGAGTAGCCCTGCGCTTATCCCGGCCTGCTCGTTCCATCTTGATAATAGTCTTTGACAGATGTTCACTGAGATTGCCACCCAAAGGCTGCAATTCTCCGCTTTCAACGTCTGTATATACCTGGTTTGTGATCACCACAACCATGTTGAACTTCCTTGCCAGCCTGTGAAGACCTGCCAGCATCTCGACCAGCTGCCGCCTGATATGCACATTCCCGTTATCATCCGGAACCAGGCCCATCCGGTAATAAAGTGTGGCAGAGTCCACGATGATCAGCCCGATACCGGTTCCTGCCAGTTTTTCAACATCAGTGATCGCAGAATACTGCTGATGGAAATCAGCAGGTTCGTAGATGATAAGATCCCTTGCCATTTCCCTTGCATCACTACCCGCTATCTGGCTGAAGCGTTCAGCAGAAAAGCCATCAGTATCGATTATCACTACCCGCTCCCCGGTCCTTATACACTCCACAGCCAGAGACATACATATATTGGTCTTACCGGTCCCGGAAGCACCATATATCTGTGTGATAATACCGTGTTCGAACCCACCGCCCAGCAGGTCGTCAAGGTTCACGCTTCCCGAGTGCATGCGTTTATCAATGGCCATGTTCTTTTCATTATCAGTATCAGTATCTGCCATCAGGGTGAATACTCCGTTCGTATTGTTAGCATTGTTAATATTATGTTCACAGGTCATTTATTGTCAATACAGATATGTTATCCTTTTCCCATTTATTGAGCGGTTGACTATCACTGTCGGGTATGCTTGTCAGTATCCACCCTTTACTGACATTCAGCGCCTCCATAAATAGTTTCATTGGCAACACATCATCATCAGAGGGAGCATCCATGTATTTTAATAACACCCTGTCATCTTCCTGCACTGCCAGGGCATCAAAGCTATACGGCAGCCCTGCCGCCTCCACGAACTGCACATCACGGTATATATTGTGTTGCTTTAACCTGTTAAGTGCCAGTTCAACCAGTTCTGTGGGTGATTCGCCAAGTATTATCCCATCAGGCGATGTCGGTCTTTCAGCTTCAACGGTTTTAGCCGTGACCTTTAGCGGAAGGTCGAATATCTCCTGGAAGAACATCCCGGGATCGATCCTGACATAGGTCTCATCTGCTATCAGGTAGACTGAAAGTATATCATCCAGGGTATCAGGGGTAATGCTGCCGTCATTCAGGATGTTGTCCTTTATCCTGTCTGTGAATTCATCCTTAAAATCCTTGATCTCGATTATGGGTATCCTGGCTGCAAGCCGTCTATGCGGACCTCTGTCATAGACCTTGAACCCGAAATCCCGATCAATCTCATCCTTCATACTTGTGATTATCACAGGCGACCTGGTCCTGTCCCCAACCAGGTCTTCCACCAGGCTGCTGTCAACCTTTACTGCCTTCTTACTGCCGATAAGCAGCAGTGAATCAATGTAGCGTATATCCTCGATATCGAAGCTGGAAAGCACGTCCTTTACATCCTGTATTACATCTGGTTCCGGTGTAAAGGTCCTGAATACCAGTATCCACTCATTACCAGCTCTTACAGTCCTGGACTGCCCTATTTCACTTACCGCATCATACAGGCCATCGTAGGTATTGCCGTTCAAACCAAACACCATTCACAGAATGAAACTTAATGTTATTGTAGTCCTATATTGTATTCAATTGTATTGAAATAGTTTGTCAAATTATAGTATGGCAGGGAAAACATCTGTTGGTTTTTGGTTGATACAAATCAAATATCAGAACATCAAAAACGCAAACAGTGACACGATCACAACAGTAACCAGATTCAACCACAACCCGGCCCTGGCCATCTGGGGAATAGTAACATAACCCGACCCGAACACAATGGCATTAGGTGGAGTAGCTACCGGCATCATGAACGCCAGGGACGATGATATTGCCACAGCAGCCATTATCCCGAACGGGGAGATGCCAAGGGTCACTGCAATGGATGCGGCAATTGGCATCAGGATAGTGGCTGTGGCTGTATTTGATGTTATCTCTGTGAATATCTTGGTAATAACAACAGTTGCCAGGATCAACAGGAATACAGGCATAGCCACAAGGAACGTAAAACTCTGGGATACCCATTCAGCCAGGCCCGTTTCTGCAAACCCCCTGGCAATAGCGAACCCTCCACCCATTAAAAGCGCAACACCCCATGGAACTTTTTCAGTATCCTCCCATGAGAGCAGTGAAGCTTCCTTTCTGGCAGGTATTACAAACAGCAGCAGTGCCCCCGTAATTGCGATACTGGCATCTGTAACCAGGGGGAAGTACTTACCCCACAACAGCCCCCGGGTCATCCACAAGACCGCCACCAGGGCAAACACAATAAGCACATGTTTCTCCTCCCTGGTAATCTTGCCCTGCCTGGCCATCTCGGCCTTTATGACCTCACCGCTGCCCGGTATCTCATCTTTCCGGATACGGTAACCGATATGGGTCAGATAGAACCAGGTAATGACCAGCATGACAAACGCCAGTGGAAACCCGAAGTACGCCCATTCAAAGAAGTTTACCTGCACCCCGAACATGGACTGGTAGATGCCTGCGAATATCAGGTTGGGCGGCGTCCCCACCAGTGTTGCCATCCCGCCTATGGATGCTGCATAGGCAATGGAGAGCATCAGTGCCACATTGAAATCAGGGTCCGATTTTTTAGCAGATATGCTGGCAATCACAGCGGTCCCGATCGGCATCATGACCATGGCAGTGGATGTATTTGAGATCCAGGCAGATAAAAAGGCAGTGGCGACCATAAAGCCTGCTATGATACGCCTGGGACCAATGCCTATGGTGTGCACCACAAACAGGGCAATGCGCTTATGCAGGTCCCATTTCTCCATGGCAATGGCAATGAAAAAGCCGCCTAACATGAGGAATACGATATGGTGTCCGTACTGTGCTGTTACATCGCCTACCTTCATGGCACCGAATGCAGGGAAGACAACGATGGGCAGCAGTGCCGTGGCAGAGATGGGGATGGCCTCGCTTATCCACCATACAGCCATCCAGATCGTGACGCCTGCTACAACTGTGGCGGCAGGGGACAGGCTTTCAAGTCCGGTAAATAGGATTAGAATAAAAAAGAGCGGACCGAGAACAAGACCTGACCTTTGCCTTATACCTTGCTTCACATTTATGTAATTAAAATCATTATATTTAAATCATATTAGATTTACCTGCTTTTGGAGGATGATATATTGTATAAAAAATTGATTATTTTACTGGTGCTGTTTACATTAATAGCAGCAGGCTGTACAGAAAAGGATTCTACGACTATCTCAACAAGTGATGGTGATGCGGATACTAATGTCAGTGTACCTGATGACTCTGAAACCGATGGTGATGCGGATACTAATGTCAGTGTACCTGATGACTCTGAACATGAATA
>PYCK01000058.1 GCA_009649835.1 Candidatus Methanocomedens sp.
ATATTACATTATTTTCCGGAGATTTAATGCTGGAAGTAACAATTTATCAGTTAAATTCAGATGGCTCATATGACGAATTAACTACTTCAACAACCCTAGTTGATGATAAAAGGCGTGTAAAATACCAGAATGGCTTAATTGAAATTCTTGTGCTAGAAAAGAACCTAACTTCACAATATGCAATTGTTGATATTACCGCATCCGGTTTTACAGTAGAATATGAAAAATATGTGACTGGAGGAGTTTCAAATGCACAATTTTATACTCCTGAACAATCCCCCTATTCCTACACGATGACACTACTTCAGGGCTGGAATCTTGTTTCAACTCCAATTGAACCGGATTATCCAGATGTAAATTCGATTTTCGATAGCAATGAAGATGTGCTAATTCCTGTATATACCTGGAGTACTACCAATAAGCAATATTATGAAGTCAGCGAAATTGAACTGGGGAAAGGCTATTGGGTTCTTGCATTGAATGATACTCAGGTCATATTCAGCGGAACTCCTTACTTTGGATAGGTGCAGGATATGTCAAACATAATGCGCTTCGTTGCTCTTGTATTATTGTCGATCTTTTTCATTGGTTCATCGTGTGCAGAGTGGAATCTGCCTATATATGTAACTTCGCTGCCCTCAACAGATAATGATATTTCTCCTCCTCCACCACCTGCTACTTACATATGCGTTTTAGGTGTCAGCATTAATGCCACGGATGGGTTCGATAAAGATTTGGATGTTTCGGCTCACCCTCCCCCCCCTGCTGATGCCCTTGACGTTTATTTTCCATGCAGCCATGAAGTAGTTAATCGGTTAGCAACAGATATAAAGCCTGATTTAAAAGGTGTTAGTTGGACTATGGAACTTATAGTTCCATCTGCTTGTGTTGTTCGCATGGATTGGAATGTCGAAGCCGTTCCGGAAGATATCCCAGTTATTATGAATACTGGAACTTCGCAGATAAATATGAAATCACAGGATTATACAACATTTGAAACTGGGTCATATTCATTAAAAGTTATAACTCAAATTGCTCAAAACTCTAACAGAGGCAGTTCAGGAGGGGGAGGGGGAAGCGGAGGCTCTGGTGAAGCTTTTGAGAATATATTGATTTCAGAAACCGAAAGGGAATATGTGAATAAGGGTTCAGTAGTGAGCTACAATTTTGATTTTGAAGGTAATGTAGTACAATACCTCAATTTCACTGGTCTAAAAAATTCAGGCAAAATTGCTGCAAAGGTCGAGATATTGAACAACACCTCTACATTGGCAGATAGTGCACCATCGGATATAGTGTATAAGAACCTG
This sequence comes from Candidatus Methanocomedens sp., assembly GCA_009649835.1. Classification (GTDB taxonomy): domain Archaea; phylum Halobacteriota; class Methanosarcinia; order Methanosarcinales; family Methanocomedenaceae; genus Methanocomedens_A. The sequence goes on from PYCK01000058.1 coordinate 1,311, forward strand.
AATATCTGGGTTGGAAATCTCGACTGGGCGACCTCAGATAACATTGCTAATCCCATTATAAATTTCAAAGTAGAAAAGTCCTGGATCATTGATAACAAGATCAGTAAGTCCACGATTTCATTGAATCGGTACAGTGATGGAATATGGAATCCACTTGAGACATATAGGATAGGAGAAGATGCAGATTATTTGTACTTTGAGGCAAAAGTGCCTGGATTCTCACCATTTGCAGTAACAGGTAAGAAGGCTGTGGGAGAATCCGGGGGTGAAGGTATTATTGTAGAGCCAACAGAGACTGCAGAGAAAAAACCTGTCCAGGCACCAACTGAAAAGAAGGGAATTCCTGGATTCAGTCTATTTGCGGGCATTTCAGTCTTGTTGATTGTAATGCAAATATTGCGAAAAAATAACTGATAAATAATATTTGAAACTCACCCAAACACTGCCTTTCGCACAGACTCGGCAGTGGCATCAACTTCTATCGGGCTCTCGCACATATCCATGACTTCCTCAGGGTCCTTGAGCAGGTGCCCTGTGGTAATGCATACCACAGTCTCATCAGACTGGATCGCACCCATATCCACCAGTTTCTTAAGACCTGCCACTGAAGATGCACTGGCAGGCTCCACACCGATACCCTCAAGCCGGGCCAGGTCCTTTTGTGCTGCCACTATCTCATCATCCGATACAGATTCGGCCAGCCCTCCTGACTGGTATATGGCCCGCAGTGCCTTTACCGCATTCACAGGGTCGCCTATCCTGATGGCGGTTGCTATGGTCTCGGGGTTGGTTACAGGAACAATGTCCTTCTGGTCCTGCTTGAATGCATTCACTACCGGGCAGGACCCTTCGGCCTGTATCCCTATCATTGTCGGGATACGCTCAGTCAGTCCCAGTTCATAGAACTCCCTGAACCCCTTGTAAATGGCAGTGATATTACCTGCATTACCCACAGGCAGTACCAGTTTATCAGGCACTTCCCATCCAAGCTGGTCAGCGATCTCAAAGGCAATGGTCTTTTGCCCCTCAAGCCTGTACGGGTTAACTGAATTCAATAAATAGAATCCCTCATTATCACACAGTTCCCTGACAAGTTTCAGGGCATCGTCAAAATTGCCCCTGATACTCAGTACCTTGGCCCCGTGCATCATTGCCTGGGCTACCTTACCCATGGCCACTTTTCCTGCCGGAAGCAGTACCACTACAGGAATACCTGCCTTGGCCCCGTAGATAGCCAGGGAAGCCGAAGTATTGCCAGTGGACGCACATGCCACTGTCTTCATACCCAACTCAAGTGCCTTTGATACACCGACGGTCATGCCCCTGTCCTTGAAACTGCCAGTGGGATTAAGACCCTCATGTTTCACATACATGGTATCAATACCGATCTTTTGGGCCAGGGGGCTGCATTTATACAGGGGTGTACCGCCTTCGTTGGTTGAGACAGGTTCCCGCTCAACAGGCAGGAGAGCTTTATATTTCCATACAGACAGCGGAATACCTTCAAAGTCCTTCCTGCTGATGGATAGGTCTGACCAGTCATAGACGATCTCAAGCAGGCCGTCGCATTTCGGGCAGGTATAAACGATCTCCTGCGGAGTATATTCTGCATTGCACTGGATACATTTCTGGCTGTACATCTTGGTTCTCCGGATATGTGATGAATTTTAATATCTTAACGGAACAGGATTACTTAACTTTATTCAATGACCTGCAGACTGGTCTCCCGCCCCAGCCTGAAAGCCTTCAGGTTCACTTCCACGGTCCTGGGCGGCACCAGATTACTTATACTCTCTTCAAGGCTCTCAACATCCAGTGGCAGGAAATTGGAAAGCGCACCTATCAGTACCACATTAGCTGTTAACGGATGACCTGCCTCAATTGCTATCCTGTCTGCATCCAAAGGCACCAGGTGTTTGCAGCGCCCCTTCAGTTCACCCAGCACAGCATCCACCTCAGGGTACACTGAAGCACCTGACAGAACAGTAATTGGGAAAATAGGATTTGTATTCACTACCACCACACCATCAGGTGACAGGAAATCTATGGCTCTTAGTCCCTCTGCCGGTTCCAGACCAAGTATAGCATCGGCCCTGCCCGCAGGTATCAGTGAGCCGTACCTGCAATCCAGCCTCACATGATTGATAACCGAACCACCGCGCTGCGCCATGCCATGAGTCTCAGAGGCCTGTACAGGCAGCCCCTCATTCACTGCCGCCATGCCCACGATATCGGAAGCCAGTATGGCACCCTGCCCGCCAACACCCACAATGACCAGGTCGAATTCTGTCATTTGGAGACCTCCTTAATAGCATCGAAGGGGCATACCTGGGCACATACCCCGCAGCCCACACAAAGTTCACCGATGAGAGCCTTCCCCTTTTCCCCTTCCTCTGTGGATTCAACGAATGAAGACGCAGGACACCCGAACCTGATACATGCCTTGCAGCCCTGGCATTCATCCGGGTCGACTGCAAACTGAGTGTGCCTTATTCCACGCCTGCGGGCCATGATGAGGCACTCCTGCCTTGAAATGACAACTGCCGTCCCTTTATGCTCCCTGGCCTGTTTGAATACATGAATAGTTTCTTTTACATCAAACGGGTCGGTCGCCTCAACAAACTCCACACCGCACGACTTTGAAATATCTTCCAGTGAAGCCATGAACGTAGCATCACCCAGTACGTTCAATCCTGTGCCTGGATTGGGCTGGTGCCCGGTCATGGCAGTGGTCCTGTTATCCAGGATCGTGACTGTAATATCTGCACCATTGTACACGGCATTCAACAGCCCCGGAATGCCGGTATGCAAAAAGGTGGAGTCGCCGATGGAACAGCAGATGGGTTCGGTCTCACCTGCATGGTATATACCGGAAGCTGTGGTGATACTGGCACCCATGCACAGGCAGGTATCCATTGTCCCCATCTGGACACCAAGGGTATAGCATCCGATATCACCAGGGAATACTGCTGACTTGCCAAAGGCTTTCTTCATGGCATAATAGGTGGCCCTGTGCGGGCAGCCCGGACACATGACAGGTGGACGGTTCGGCAGTTCAACTGACAACCCTTCAGGTACGTGGGGAGTATGGTCAATACCGGCAAACTTTGAGATGGCAGCTTCCACGATCGATACATTCAGTTCCCCGTTTATGGGTACCATGTCTTTTCCATGTACTTCCACATTCCTTGTACCCGATATCGACCTTACGGCCTCTTCCACAACAGGTTCCAGCTCCTCTATCACCAGTACCTGTCCCACCGGGTCCGGCAATTGTCCCACCGAGTCCAGTAATTGTTCTATCAGGTTAAGGGGCACCGGATAAGTAGATATTTTCAAAAAGGATGCCTTGATACCGAGCCTTTCTATGGCCTCCCTGGCATAGACAGATGCCACACCCGATGCGATGATCGCCAGTTCAGCGCCCTTAATAATATCCAGTTGGTTCCATTTTGAAGAACCAAGTGCCTCAGCCATTATATCCTGTTTTTCCATTAGCACTTTATGGCGCACCCTGGCATGGGCAGGGAGCATCACCCACTGCTGCGGTCTTTTCTCAAAACCAATCTTTTTGCCTGGTTTTTCAGTTTCAGGTATTGTAATATCGGATTTGCCGTGACACACCCTGGTGGTGGGGCGAAGTATCACTGGCATCTCATACTTCTCTGAGAAATTAAAAGCATAGGACACCATATCACAGGCTTCCTGCGGCGTGGCCGGGTCCAGGCAGGGTATACGGGCAAATTGTGCATACCGCCTGTTATCCTGCTCGTTCTGGGACGAATGGCATCCGGGATCATCGGCAGAGATTATGACCAGCCCGCCCATAACGCCTGCATATGCAAGGGTCATGAACGGGTCCGAGGCCACGTTAAGACCTACGTGTTTCATAGTAGCTGCGCTGCGGCCCCCTGACCATGAGGCACCGATGGCCACTTCCAGCGCAACTTTCTCGTTCACAGACCACTCCACATGGCAATCCGGTTTCAACCGGGCCAGGGCCTCGATGATCTCAGATGAGGGTGTGCCTGGATAACCTGATACAAGGTCCACCCCGCTATTGTTTAATGCCTGTGCAATAGCATGATTGCCTAACTGGTAGCGAATATTTCTTTTTGGCATAGATATGTTCCTCAGTATGCTGTTAATGCTTTTTTATCTCTTTCAGTCGCTGGCTAATGTCCTCAAGTCTCCCGCCGACTCCAGGTAGACCATCTGGTAGCCAGAAATCATAATCATAGTAAAGGTTGAACAGTTCACTGTACTTTGTTTCTGCTTTTTCGACCACAACGGCCCCGCTGGCAGCGTCCTCCACCAGTGATTCCAACCGGTCCAGTTTACGTGACATGTCGGGAATGATATTTGAAGTGACCATGCCCCAGTCAAAGGACCTGCATCCCTCAAATTCAATTGTATCCATTATCTCGCTCAGTTCAGGCGGCACTGTGCCAAATGAAGCGGAGCCTGCTATATATAACATTGAACTTTGTGGGCTGTTACTGTTAAATACTGCTGTGGAGGGTATGGGTTCAAGCCAGTGTATCTTCATTGCCGACGTGATTAGTTGCCTGAGGTCTTCGAGGTCAGGAGTCTCATCGTCCCGTAAATATGCCAGTTCCTGGGCGATGTCGATTATCTCTTCCTCAGATACTACAACCATGACCTCGACAATGCCTGAGAGTTCTTCGGTGGTAAGCATAGGTAGACATTGGGAGATAAGATAAAAAACATTTCTTTAAATTATTACCCTGCTTCAAACGGTCACATTAAATCCGCACAATCCAACATATAAAGATCATAACATTTTACCAGTAAGGAATTCTCTAATCACAATGTTGAAGTATTTCTCATCTTCCAGGAACGGCAGGTGTTTTGCAGATGGTATCACAGAGAATCTGGACTGCCTGATTCCTTTGAGCAGCCGCCCGCCTTCCATGAACGGGTCTTTTTCACCAAAGATGATCAGGGTGGGCTGGTGGATATTTTCAAGTTCTTCACTTACATCGAACAATTGTAATTCCTGCTGCATATCAAAGAAGATACTAACACCCCGCAGGGATTTAATGTAATTTGAATATTCAGGAAGCAATCTGCTAGGAACATATATGGGCCAGCTTTTCAGTAGAATTTCCCTTGCAAAGGATTCTTTATCAATTGTTTTTTTTTTCCTATACTGTAAATAGTATTTCAGGTTCGTATACATCAGGACGGCCTTTAAGTGATAATACCCTTTTATGCCGGTTTGTTTTGCTGTTGTGTCTACTAAAATCAGCGTATCAAGATGCCCGGGATAGCGCAGTGCATACAACAGCGCCACAAAACCTCCCATGGAATGACCCAGTATCTCAATAGTCTCGTGTCCGAGAGCTTTACGCAGGGCATTTATATCATCTGTAAAAGTTTCGAGGGTATAGGTTTTTTTATCTGCTTTTGAGGACTTGCCGTGCCCCCTGAAATCTATGTAATACAATTCACGGTAACTTTCGAGTCCGGTGAGTGAGCGGCCAAAGTACCTGTGGTCAAGTCCCGGACCCCCATGCAGTATATACATGGGATTTCCTTTTCCGCATTTTTTATAGTAGAGGTCTATCCCGTTGACTTTTATTTCTGGTATGTTTCTCACCTGGACAGGTACTCTTTATGGAGATGGTTTGATATAAATCAGTACGGATTGGCAAGAGTTACCATAATCAAGGAGGTCGTATCGGAAAGTTAAGAAATACCCAGATATTAAAAAACAACTATGGGGCGGACATTTTTGGAGTGATGGTGGATATATAGGGACGATTGGAGATGGATATTAGCCATATTTGTGTATCCATCCCCTCCATAGACCTATACCAATCGCAAATCATGCCATCTCAGTGGCACCATACCTCATCCTATCCTTCAGCTCCTGCTTCTTACCATTGTTCCACCCGTCCACAGCCTGTATATACCCCGTAACCCTGGACAGGTGCTCCACATTCTCAGAGCCACAGTTCGGACACTCATCCAGCATCCCGCCTGCCACATGGAAATCATTCATGCACACCGTCATATCCTTAGTAAAGGCAAAATACCCAACCTGGGTATTCCTTGCCAGGTTCATAGCGAACTCCTTAAGACCCCTGGCATCCGGATGTCCCTCCCCCATAAAGATATGCAGGATATTCCCGCCATCCACAATAGGGAAGAAAACATGTTCCAGACCAATTCTTTCAGGTAAGGATATATTAGCGCCGGGTGGCACATGGGTGCCGTTAGTATAATATACAGGCAGGTCACGTGTTTCACTAAGATCGGATATTGCAGCCTCCACATCGCCCTTGATCACTTTCATGGCATATTCCCTGTACTCAGTATGCAGCAGATCAGACACAGCAAAACGCTGGCACGTAGTCTCGGCCGGTGTCCTTGCAAGTGCGATCTCGATACCGTGGAGTTCAGACAGTTCCTTGGCATAGATATCCATCTCGAACATGGCCCTGATGGCAAGCTGCTTGGCAACATCGCTCTCGTGCATCTGGTATCCGGTATGATGCTGTACCATCTCGTTAATACCTGCCACACCTATGGTATACACCAGGCTTCCAAGGTCCACAGCAATCGTACCTTTCTTTCCAGTCACCGGGTCCTTGGGCTGTTGGGTAGCAAAAGGCATCCTGCCGCTGGCAACAATATGGTCCATCCAGAACCGCTTGACCCTGAACAGCTCAATTGCCTTGTCCATCATCTTCTTTAAGTGGGTGAATAGGAGGTGGTCGTCCCCCCCTGCCTCATACGCAGCTCTGGGGCAGTTAAAAGAGACGACCTGCCACGCGCCCATTGAGAAGTGCTGACCATTCTTGAAGACCATCTTGTCATCAAAGGAGGAATCCTTCTCTGCCGTGGTTGAGAAATTATAAGCACAACACTGGTAACATGAAATACCCTCACCTGCACCCCTGTACTGGGGCAACTGGTTATCGAAATACGGCACACCGAACTTAGCAGCCAGTTCGAACGACATGGTATATAGCTCATCATAGGTAAGCAGTTCAGGATGCTTCCTGTTGAACTCCTCATCCTCTTGCATAAAATCAGGTTCAATACTGATCTCGGGCTTAGGGAAATTGAAAGGCTTGCCCCAGTAATCACCTTTTAGCATCACGTTCATCAATGCCTCATAGGATAGCCTGACCTCGCGCTCGAATTCGCCATAAGTCCTGTTGGGTGCCATATCACCATCCCACACACGCCCCTTATAGACTACTGGCTTATCCCTCCAGAGCTTTGGAACCCCTGGCGAGAGCTGTACGGACGAGAATACCAGCTGGCCCCCTCTGGCCACCATCATCTGGGTCATCTCGTAGACGAACATCTGCATCAGCTGTTCGATCTCATCGTACGCCATCCCCTCAAAATAAGGTGCAATGAATGTAAGGAAATTATAGAATCCCTGCCCGCCTGCGAAATTGGTCTGGGCACTGCCCAGTGCTTTCACAGCATGCAGGATGGCAACCTCAGCTTTCATGGCCGGACCTGCCACACTGGCTTTGGTACCGGATCCGTCAGGCATCAAACCATAATAGAAGAAATACCTCAGGTCCCAATCCTGGCAAAAGGCCCTTGTACCCAGGTATTCCAGGTCGTGGATGTGGATATCACCGTTCAGGTGGCTGTCGGCAAGGTCAGGCGGCAGCAGCAGCAGGTACTGCTCCTTGGAGATCTTGTCTGCCTTTTTCTTATGCGAGGTTTCGGCGTTCTCCTGCAGATTAGCATTATCCTTGGCCTCGAACCCTGTGCCGATATCTATCTCATAAGCGTCATATACCGGGGTACCCACCCTGGTGGAGATGTTACGCCATTCAGGATGCCCGTTTTCCAGTAATACAATATTGACCAGTTCCCTTACCAGCGGACCTGACAGGAAACTTACACCCATCTTGCGTATCCTGACCTCTGTCTCCCTGGCGATCTCCTTTGCTGTTTCTTCAGTAATGGCTGGCTTGTCGTAGAACTTTTTACTGAGTACGGTCTCTTTCATCAGTTGCGCTACAATGGTGTTCCTGTCCCACTCCATAAGGTAACCGTCTGTGGTCCTGACCTTTGGCAGCGTGGAGAGCTCTTCACCTGTAAGGGTCTGCTGTACCTGTTCCATCTCATGTTCGTTTTGTTTTATCATCATCTCGCCTACAGGTATTGTTGAAGATATTTTTTGACCCGTATGTGTTTTCAGCATTTTAACCTGGCCTCCATGAATAAATTATTGAATAGATCATTAAATTATAAATTTACAAGACTCTCCACTTTCTGGCGGTCTATGGAATCTCCATCCATTATCTCGTTAACAGTGTAGAAATTGTCCTGTACCTGGAGTACTGGCGCAGACATAGTGAATACATTATTCATGGCCAGTTCCGTCAATGCTGCCGGAGTGGTCATATCGGTTTCAGCATATACGATACCTGATTCTTTTAGTATTTGTTTGAGTGTTTTGCAATTTGGACATATTTCGGTTGTGTATACAATAATTTCAGACATATAATCACCCCATCGATAGCAAACCAGTTTTAATTCTGAGCATATAATGATTTTTTGAACTAGGTTTGAATATCATGATTGAGCATTCGTTACCAATATTGATAACAATACATTAACTATGATCAATCCACATATATTTTCGTATACGGTAGCCATGATTATTTATTATCACATCTGGTAACAAATATCAATTTATGGTGCTATCGGCACAGTTCCGGTGGAACTTTAGTTAATTATAAGTTGATAACCGATTATCAAATGGTATCGAATTCAATAGCTGGTAAGATTATGGAACTGGATGAAATAACAATAACCCGAGCCATTATAGAGGAATTTACATCTGATTTTCTGGATTGCACTGACACTGATGTAGCGCTGGTTGGGGGAGGGCCGGCCAACCTGGTGGCTGCAAAGGTACTGGCCGAAGCAGGTGTAAGGACCGTGCTCTTTGAGCGAAAACTTGCCATAGGCGGCGGTATGTGGGGTGGAGGTATGATGATGCCCAGGATAGTTGTGCAGGAAGAGGCCAGGCGCATACTGGATGATTTCGGGGTAAATTATACTGAATACAGGCCCGGCTATTATGTGGCAGACTCTATTGAATGTGTGTGCAGGCTGGGCGCTAAGGCCGTGGCCGCAGGGGCTAAGATGTTCAATCTTGTAAGCGTGGACGATGTAATGATCAGGGAGGGGGATGCAGTGACCGGGCTGGTCATAAACTGGACCGCAGTGGGCCTGCAAAAACTGCATGTGGACCCAATGACCATAAGGGCAAAGGTGGTTATAGACGGTACAGGGCACGACGCCGATGTCTGCAGTACAGTAGCCAGGAAAATACCAGGGGCATTGAGCGTGATCGGTGAGAAGCCCATGTGGGCGGATATGGGTGAGCGCATCATCATGGACAATACCAAAGAGGTCTACCCTGGGCTAATAGCCACTGGAATGGCTGCCAATGCCGTGGCTGGTTCACCGCGTATGGGACCTGTATTTGGCGGTATGCTGCTTTCAGGTGAGAAGGCTGCCCTGCTGGCAATGGAAAAACTTGGCATCAATTGAAATCGCAAAAACGATAATATATCATTCCAATCCATGTCATATGCCTGTTATTAACGCTGATCTCCACATCCATTCAAAGTACAGCATGGCCACCTCAGGCCGAATGGACATTCCCACGCTTGCAGTGGAATCTGTCAGGAAGGGCATCCAGCTTGTGGGTACAGGGGACTGCCTGCACCGCAAATGGCTGGATGAGATCAAGACCATGCCAGAGGTCTCCGACGGTATTTACGGCATGGACAGTGCAAGGTTCGTGCTTACTGTGGAACTGGAAGATACCAACAGGGTGCACCACCTGCTCATCCTGCCTGATGTGTCCAAGGCCGAAGAACTGCGCGAGGCTGTTGAGCCCACGTCTGTCAATATCGACACTGATGGCCGGCCCAACGTGAACTTAAGCGGCGTGGAGATAGCCGAACTTGCCAGGGATGTGGGGGCCATGATCGGCCCGGCCCATGCGTTCACACCCTGGACTGCCATGTATGCCTACCACGACAGCCTGGGAAGCTGCTACGGGGACATGGCAGAGTATATCAGCTTCGTGGAACTGGGCCTGAGCGCTGATACCGACCTGGCAGACCGCATCAGCGAGCTGCACAGACTTACATTTTTAACTAATAGTGATGCCCACAGTCCATGGCCCAATAAGCTGGCCAGGGAGTTCAACAGGTTCCGGATGGAAGATATCACGTTCGGTGAACTGGAAAAGGCTATATTGAGACAGGACGGACGGGGGCCGGTCATGAATGTGGGACTGTTCCCCCAGGAAGGGAAGTACCACGAATCGGCATGCATCCGCTGCTTCAAACATTTCACACTAAGGGAATGCGTAATGAAACAGTGGCGCTGCACATGTGGCGGCCGTATAAAGCGGGGAGTGGTGGACAGGATAGAGGAACTCTCAGACAGTAACGGGCATCCTGACCACAGGCCGCCCTACCTGCACCTGGTGCCGTTGTCAGAGATCATCATGATGGCACTGGGTACTAAAAGCACCACAACTAAAAAGGTCAAGGCTGAATGGGAACGGCTGGTGGATGAGTTCGGCAGCGAAGTAACTGTGTTGCTGGATGCTGAACTTGACAACATTGAAGGGGCAGACCCGGCAGTGATACATGCTGTCAGGATGTTTCGCGAAGGCAGGGTTCGGGTAATTCCCGGCGGCGGTGGACAGTACGGCAGTGTGGAAGTAGAGGACGGACCTGCCCCCTCTTCTGAGGCAGCAGACCCGGGCCAGGGAAAAGGGCAGGGTCAGGGTCAGGACCAGCCCCAGCGTTCGCTGACCGATTTCTGAATCGAAATAGTGATAACATCAATAACACCGATTAATCCATCAAGAAAATGGAAATTTCAGACAAGATAAACAGGATTGACAGGATACGATCCAATCCTGTATATCCTGTAAATCCTGTCAAAAGATTTGATTGAATTTAAGAAAATTACCTCTATCGATATCGAAATGCGTTTATAATTTCCTATACGTAAATAAAAAAAGGATTTCCTAAGAATATTGACCTCACGTACTGGTATCTCTTCCCGGTAGGGTTGGTCATTGCCACCCTTGCAATGTCTGCCGGCATTTCAGGTGCTAATTTCTGGATACCGGTGTACCTGATCTGTGTTAAACTGGACCCACGTGTCACTTTCTGGCTGGCACTTATTACCATGATATTCGGGTTCGGTAGCGGAGTGGTGGATAACAGTAATACATTGTCCAGTGTTCTGGTATTCGTACTCCCGTCAGTGGTTATTGGGGGACAGATAGGACCCAGGGTCATAAAGGATGTAAATACCGATCACCTGAAGCCCACCTTTCCCACCGTTAACTTCCCTTTCGTGATGGTTCCATAGCACAAAACCAGACACATAGGGCTACTTTTTACACCCGTTTTGCCCATTAGCACCGCCCATATCTAGCATTTTTTACGACCAACATTTTACCACCGAAATTTAACAATTTACCCACTGCACATGCCGTTATTAAACAGATACCTTTAAGTAACTTACGACCAATATAAAAGTATGAAATTCAACTGGTATCTTAAGCACCATCACCATAAGTACTACAGCCTCGTAGAGCCATACAGAGAAAACGGCAAGAACAGGCATCGTGTGATCACTTACTTAAGCGATTTGACGCCAAAAGAGGTGCAGCAGATCAGGCGCGGTCTTGCGGTCATGAAAGGACTCGAAATCGAGACAATAGAGGTAGAGGACCTGATCTTTGAGGATCACTGGCGCTATTTAGACGTCGCATTTCTGGATGTTATCTGGAAGCAGTGGAAACTTTCGAAGATATTCCCGCAATCAGAGGACAAAGACGTGCAAACATCAGAAATTGTGGAGATACTGACGCTATATCGCTGTTTGGATCCGGGAAGTTATCTTTCCGGTATAGACTGGTTCAACAAAACCGCATTAGACCGTATTCTCCACATAAACGGTCAGCATATCAATAAATCAAGGATATTTCGTGAGCTTGACATTATCGAGGATAGAAAAGAGGATATAGAGCGTTACCT
>PYCK01000059.1 GCA_009649835.1 Candidatus Methanocomedens sp.
TATTAGACCAGTATGCCTCGAAAGTGTTAAGTAATATATTTTGTCTTATTTTATTGGGGCGAATTAAGAATTGTCATTTAGGTGAATTTTGACAACATCTGAAAAAATAGTGTATTGATCACATCTTGTCGATGGATTGTCAATTTACCAGATCCTATTTGACTGTGATAATTATGAATGCAATACAGATATACAAACCAGCTACTTCTGTTTACGGTACAGACATATCTGGAAAGCACATTTCTGGTGTGAGCTATAGTACAGTGGATTTCACAGAAAAAATAATTGGAGATATCTTTGAGATATATTCATCAATCAAGGATCTCAAGGATGAAGAGATACTTCAGGATCCTTCAAATCATCTCAGAACTATTTTTCAAAGACTGGATCATTTGATAGCACTAAATATATATGATAAATCTGCAGAAGCTATCCTCTATGATTCTGTATTTAATTTAGCATTTGACGCTATTACCAGATTCAGAAGCTTATATACTGCAAAATTGGAAATTGAACATGCACATTCCATACTGGAAAGTAGAGATCCCTGGGAAATGCTTACAAATTTCAATTATATCTCTAATTATCTCAAATTGTCCCTAACTGAATTTCAGGGAGCCAGGCTCAAACCTGGTGACAGTGTTGTATTTCTCGGGAGCGGACCGCTACCTTTAACTCTTATAGTTCTCTGCCATTGGTATGGACTTAAAGGAATCGGGATTGAAAAGGAACCTGATAGAGCAGAACTCTCAAGAAAAGTGCTGGAAAAACTTGGGCTTTCTGGCCAGATTGAAATAATTAACGGTGATCAATTAACATTACCTTTGAAAACCAGGCCCGAGCTAATCATGATAGCTGCTCAAGCTGAACCTAAAAAAGAGATATTTAATCATCTGGCAAAAGTGCTCCCTGTAGGGACCAAATTATCCTACCGCATCTATGAAAAGGGATTAAGAAGGTTGTTAGACACATTTTATTTATTTGAATTACCTGAACAGTTAAAAGAATATCATCGGGTCCAGCCTGAACCACCTGTCAATAATACTGTTGTGTTTGTAACAAAAGAGGTTTGTTAATTTTCTGTGAACCAGATCATATGGCTAATCCCACCACGTTAGAGGTGAGATCAGCTTTTATCCTCGTTTTGTTTCTTTTTATTCCAGGGCTTCAATAGCCCTCCTGTATGCAAGGTCTGCTATCACGGGATCGGGGCCCAGTGGTTCGGCATAGATCAAGGTCACGTCGTTGCCATCAATTTTGACGTTCCTCTTGCGATTTTCCCGGCTGACACCCAGAATCTCGGGGATATCTTCAGTAGTATGTACACCGTGAGCCAGGAATAAAGGTACGGCTATTATAGAAGATACACCTGTATTCTCGAAAGCTTCTAATCCCTCACCCATAGTGGGATTGTTCATATTCATAAATCCGATCCTCACGACCGTATCAGGATTTTTTTCTGCAATCATGTTGGCAACTTTCGTTATTACTTCTTTGTTATGCGGGAGGCTGCTCCCATGGCCCATAGCCAGTATTCCGATTTTATTTGTCATAAATCTCACCGATCAAATATGAATTAATTCTACTATTTTAGTTATTTGTAGTAAAACCAGTTATGATTGATTTATTATAAAGTTATCCGTAATAACGCAGTATTAGCAGATAATTAGACAGTGGTTTGCCTGATAGGATAGTTATTTTATTTCAAATATCAAGTGAGTCCACAAAGGCTTTACAGTATAACAACAACTTATAAAAAGTATAATTATATAATACGTATTAGGCGGTGAGTAATATTACTGAACAGTCAATAAAAATTATAATTGCCGAACTATTAAATATAAATTCAACTACAAAAGAGCTTAAGGATCAAGATATCCTTCACAGTACTTCGAATCATCTTGGAACCTATTTTCACAGGTTGGATTTTCTGGCTGCAATGGATATTGATGATCAATTGGCAGAAGAAACAATCTGTGATCCTGAATATAATTCAGTACTTGAAGCTATTGTCAGGTTCAGGAATCTATATAGTTTGAGACTTGAAATTGAAAATGCAAAAGCCATACTGGCCAGTGAAGATCCATGGGAAGTTCTGAAGAATTTTACTCATTTCCACAATTATCTTCAACTCGCCCAGACCGAATACCAGGGATCTGAACTTAAACCAGACGACACTGTTATTTTTCTTGGGAGCGGACCGCTACCTTTAACACTGATAGCTCTTTGTCATTGGCATGGACTTAAAGGAATCGGGATTGAACGAGACCTTAATAGAGCAGAACTTTCAAGAAATGTACTGGAGAAACTGGGACTTTCAGATCAGATCAGGATAATACATGGAAACCACTTCATTTTACCCCTTGGTGACGAATGTGACCATCTGATGGTTGCGGCTGCAGCTGAACCTAAAAAGGAGATATTTGATTATCTGGCAAACGTGCTCCCTGGAGGAATCGGACTATCCTACCGCATCTATGAAAAGGGATTAAGAAGAGTATTGGAAACGTGTTCTTCATTTGAATTACCTGAACAGTTTGTGGAATATCTCAGGATCCGACCTGAACCGCCTGTTAATAATACTGTTGTGTTCCTGAAAAAAGAGGTTTGTTAATTTCCTGCACATGAGAATACTCGTCCTGGATGAGTTCACCGTAAATCTTGAACCTGACACGATAGAAATGGAGAATGGGCACAGGGCATATAACTTGAAGAAATACCTGTGGGGCTTGCCCGGTTGCGGGCAGGGTCCGTTATAACCAATCCTGCTAAAATCGTTCCTGGACTGGATATAATGTCTGTCATATCTGTAATCCTGAAGTAGTGGGAATCACTTTCCAGATCGACCTTTATCCTCATTTACAGCTTCTTATTTCGCCATCCATTTACGGATAATTAACTATTCCCATCCCACAACGCCAGCGTCATCCGTGCCCTGCTGATATCGATCCTCGAAAATACATAATCCAGCACCTCATCCTTTGCCTCCTCGACCGTAGCAGCATTGCTCACATACTGGTCGGTAATATCAGACGCCAGTGCATCCACCTCCCCGGCAATAACAGCATGCACCTCCTCCCTGGCCACTTCCTGCGTGTACTCCGTGATCTGCTCGCTGAGCCCCAGGCTGGCATCTTCGATAAATGTCGGGTCATTCCTCAATTCAGCCAAGACCTCATCTATAATAATGTCACTAATACCCGAATTGTTACCCGGTACCACATTATCGACCTGCTGGTTTATGGCAGTCTGCGCCCTCTCGATGGTCTGTTCAATAGTCATCTTAACGATCGCCCCTACTGCATCATCCACGGTCCTGTTTATTGCATCGTTGATATGCCCGGCGATCAGCTCTTCAGTCTCTTCCCTTGGCACCACACTGGCATTCGCAAGGTCAAGACCGATAGCCCCCAGCTCACTATTAATCAAATTCTCCACATAGTACCTGGTATATTCAGTATGATACGTCATAGTGATCCAGCTACTCTCCACATAAGCAGTATCTGGCACCGGCCGTCCCATATGTGTCTCACCCCCGATGGGCACATCCCGAAACGGCCGCCATACGACAGAGACATTGTAATTATATCTATCACCTATCTGCATGTCAAGGTAATCCTGCATCTGTGTATCCAGGTTGGACCTGTACTCGTCGGTCAGCAGGTTCAGCCTCACAGACCCGTCATCGCGGTATATAGTAAACTGGGACGCCACTGACTCGCTTGCCAGATCTGCAAAGGTCTTATGATTTATCTCCCGTCCAGCCACCAGTTTCTTGCCAGTCAGGTAGATACCCGAATCCACAGCATCGGGACCCAGGGTCCCATTCACCAGATAGTCCATCTGGGCACCGGCCACAGCATAGGAAAAATCATCCACCCTTCCATTTTGCAGGGACAGCAGCACCTGTGAATTGTGCTCGGCCGCACTGGTATCGTGCAGTGCCATTAACTGGGTGTTGCCCACCATTGCAGGTGCCAGCAGCACCGCACTGACCGACACCAGTACCAGGAATAGCAAAACATCTATGGAACTGGAAAACCCCCTGGTATCTTTGATCATCTGCATACTATCTCTCCCATAACTTTACCGTCAGTGTGCCCGGCATTTCCTCGGCCTCGTTCAACCTGATAGTCACAGGAATGGATGCCGATACGCCCAGATCTTCAGAAGTTCCCACGACCTTGCTGTAAGTTGGCGGCGCTTCGACCTTAAATGAAAAATCATAACGTGTGCCGTACCTGTCCTTCAATTCGCTGATGTCTCCCGCACCCATCGACTCTACCCTGAATGCATCTATCAGGTCAGGACGATCGGGGGCCGTCAGCAGTGGGTCATTCCTGAGCAGCCCGGCCAGGGATGCCGCATCATCATAATGCTGTGCAATGTATGTTTTCTCCTGGTATACCTGGTACGTATGTGCCATAACCGAGATAAATATTACAAAACCGATGACTGCAAGGGCCATGGCCACCAGGTCGGAGTTGGGTTCAACCACGGCTTGCTCATCACTGGTAAACAATGGTAACCCCCCTTCTCTCCACACCTTCGGCTGTCTGGATGTTTAACATCACTTTCTCCACGACAAGCGGCTGCATGGTATCGGGAACGAACGGCTCCTGCGCCAATTCGGTCCCGGCCAGGTCCAGCATTTCATTGATACTCTGCCAATCCCCCTCTTCCAGTACATCCTCACCCAGGCCGGTCCTGCCCCCGCACCTGTCTGCAATCGCTTCCAGCAGTCCCGGCCTGCTGTCCCATAGGCTGTTCGGAGGATAAAAAGTTGTCATCAATGCCCTGGCCCTGGTGACCCTGCCGGTCTTTGTATCAGAATAAGCAGACACATATTTACTGGAGATATCAATAGTGACGTCCGGGTCAATATCGAACGTGTAATAATGGGCCCCCTGGATACTTGTGCTGTCGACATCCTCAATATATGAAGCAAGGGATGATATACCTGCATCCATCATCCCGGCAGCGTTCTGCTGTATGAACAGCGGATGGATATTGAAAGCAGAAATAAGTAGTATGGAGCAGAATAACAGCAGTCCCACTCTGGTGATAAGAAAATCGGCCCATGCCCTTTCATCGTCCTTCAATCCCTTGTCCTTCAGTCTCGCGTTTTTCACTCTCTCGTTTTTCACTCTCTCATCCTCCAATCTCCCGTCCTTCATTCTCTCGTTTTTCAGTCTCTCGTCCTTCACTCTCCCGTCCTTCAGTCTCTCGTTTTTCAGTCTCGCTGCTATGCATTGTCCTCAATATAATGTGATATACGTACCGCTGCTGTCCTTTACCAGTTCAATAGTAAGTTCATAGGAACCAGGGACCAGTACTACCGGCACGCCCAGGTCAGGGACTGCGGCATACTTGGCCTTTGACGGCGCGGTTTTGGTAACTCCCTGGTACGTGGTATAATAGATGATATTTCTCTCGCCGGGGCTGGTCAACACAGGGATAGTCCCATCATGCGGCGGCATAGCACCGAATACAACTACCTCTATCCCTTCCGGTACTTTGAACCGGATTATTTCCATGGTGCCGGTATTATCTGCCGGATCTGAAATATCCCTGGCACCCCCTTGCTGGTATATGATAGATGCCCTTGCCTCAAGTGCAGACAGGTCTGCGGAAAACCGCTTAACCTGGGCATCCCTGGAAAAATCTGCCAGTGCAGTTGCAGATAATGCCACTATGATTCCCATAAGCACAGCTGCTGCTACAAATCTCATGGGCAGCGCATCGGCTCCTGCCTCATCAAATAACATAGCATGCCTGATATCATTGTGGTATTTGAAATTGCGAATGCTGGTTAACATATTAATTACGATATATTGATATTAATATATTAACTATTGTATTTTTATGATAATATATTTCAGGCCGTTTGGATTTCAATTGATAGACTAATTACAAAGGTATGTCTGGATGTGGAAGGGCTCAAAACATCGTGGATTCTATTGGTATTCGTTTTGTTTGATGCATCCTTTGTGATGCATTACAGATAATGACGTAAAAGAAAAAATAATGTAGTCAAAAGTTGCGACGTCACACCCAACCGTAGCAGAGCTGCGGGGTATAGTTATTAAGATAAACTAGATTGCACCCGGTGTGTGTTTATGTTACATGGATCTATCTACCTGCTTTGCACTTTCAACCAATGATATTTAGTTACCGAAATGCCTATAATCAATTATACCCAATACCCTGATTGGTTTTATCAAAAGTAAAACGGACAATGGAGCAGGGAGGTTACAGAAATATGGAACTTAATGATTTTTTAGCAAAAAAAGGAACAGATGAGAAACTATCGCAGCTGATCATGCTGTTCAGTGAACAGGCCGGAGTTATCAAAGAAGGTTTTTTAAGCGCAAGAGGGGCAGCCGATACAAAGAACGTCTACGGTGAAACACAGATGGCCCTTGACAAATGGGCTGATGAGGTATTGATAGATGCCCTAACAGAATCAAGACTTGTCAGGTGGATCGCCACAGAAGAACAGCCAGACATCATCGAGGTTGAAGGTGCCGTTAACCAGTTCGGGGTGACCA
Organism: Candidatus Methanocomedens sp.; assembly: GCA_009649835.1. Classification (GTDB taxonomy): domain Archaea; phylum Halobacteriota; class Methanosarcinia; order Methanosarcinales; family Methanocomedenaceae; genus Methanocomedens_A. The sequence continues at coordinate 6,552 of PYCK01000059.1, forward strand.
TTGACCCCCTGGACGGTTCATCACTCATAGACGTGAACCTGGCAGTGGGCACGATCGTGGGCCTTTACCCGGGACATGTGCTGGAGCCGGGCAATACCATGGTGGGTGCCCTGTACATCCTGTACGGACCCCTCACCACCCTTACCTATACCACAGGCACTGGCGTGCATGAGTTCGTCATGGGTGAGGACGGCCGCTTCACATTGATGGAGGAGAACCTGACCATCCCTGACGGCAAGATATACGCTCCCGGAGCCCTACGCAAGGATTACCTGCCCTACCATAAGCAGTTCATCGAGCAGCTTGAATCCGAAGGTTACAAACTGAGGTTTTCGGGATCATTTGTTGCAGATGTACACCAGATACTGCACAAAGGGGGTTTGTTCACTTACCCCGCATTTGCAGGCAAGGATTCAGGAAAACTCAGGCTGCTGTTCGAGGGAACGCCTATGGGTAAAATGGTGAGCGAAGCAGGAGGTGCCATATCCAATGGAAGAGGCAACCTGCTGGATGTAAAACCCTCCTCGGTCTCGGACCGCACACCCATATATGTGGGCGGGAAACGGGAGATCGCTTTAATTGAATCACTTGTAAAAGGGTCTGGAACATAGCATGAATCTCCTGGCAGAGGACATTGAACAGATCGGGCATATACTGGCACAGAGGTATTTTACCGAACAGGGCTGGAAATTTACTGACCTCAGGTTATCAGGCAGCAAGATCATAGGGGCGGTAGAGGTTGTAAATGAACAGTATTCCAGGTATCCGTATATGAGCCGTGACTGGTATGTTGAAAATTCGGCAGAAAAGAGCTTCCACCTGTCCAACAGGTGGGATAAACTGACCGTTCTTGCCAGCCTGCTCCAGACCTGCCCGGATATGTTCGATTTTTTGCTTAAGATCAATGACCAGAGGTCCCTGTGTATTGTAAAAACCCTGCAGTCCGACCTGAACAACCAGCAGCAAAATGCCATTGCCGAAGCCAGGAGATCGGGGTTTAATGTGTATATTTTCAGGGCAGGTGTCCCGGAAAGTCTGGACTTTGAACTTGAAGAGGTTGTAGGCGGCATATCAGGGCGCGGGACTTTCAGATAATTGAGACATATTTAGCAGAATCGAGTGCACCAATATATATGGAACAGTCTTTCCTGCGTGACTTTTTAATTTATTCTGGATAAATGGATCGTGGCAAAAAAGATTCACCGCAGAGGACGCAGAGAGGCGCAGAGATGTGTTGTTTTTCTCTGCGTGCCTCTGAGCTCTCTGCGGTTTTTTGAATAATCCCAGTAAATAATAAAAAGTCTCTTTCCTGCACCAGCCCAAACTACCACGTTAATGTGCGATTAATTAACTTGTCCACATCATAACCCATAACTTCAAAGAACGTATAGTCCGTTATCAAGTAATTGTTCGGGACAAGGGTATCAAGAAAACCATACCAGTAAACCACCATTCCTGGCCCGTACAGGTCCTCATAGAAACTGAACTGTTTTAGCTGGTACCTGTTATGCTCCTTCTCATCAGCGAACACAGCCTTACTTTCAATCCACCTTACATCAATCCCATCAACCTTATAAGGCTCAGAAAGTAAAAAATCAGGAGTCTTGGTGTTGGGTTCCTTGCTCATATCAGATTCTGTAATAAATTCCAGGTCACAGTGCTCAAGCCATTCATGGATAAGATCCTCACCCATCCTGCCCTGGCCACTCTGCACTGAATGAGCCCGGGGCGAGTAACAGAAATCCACATCAATTGCCTTTATCAGTTCGTATCTTAACCGTTTATCCTCAAGCACTTCAGGGTTTTTTACCACAGTTTTACTCTTATAACCCATTTCCTTAAGCATGATAGATGCCAGGAGCACTGGCGGGAAATTATTCTTACTGGCAAGTTCCAGTATGGTGTCTCCCCGTTTCCATGACCGGATCAGGGTAGGAGCTTTATTAACTATACGGCTGTGGTATTTCCTCACATTCCTTACAGTCTTCTGGTGAAGTATATTAGAGATGGCGCCTGTGTTAACCGAATATGCCTTTGATATTTTATTGATATCTTCAAAACTTTTCAGTTTTTCATATATCTTCTTGTATTTTCGCTCATTCATTTTTCTTAATCTAAAGGTTATACACTTGTCTTGTACCTTAAAATAGCTGCCATTCCCCCGAAGGCATTCATCAACTGGGCACCCTCTTCAAAATCAGTGGAAATAAACACTATCTGCGTACTCATCTGGTCTGCCAGCGTGGAGAGTTCATCCACCACGTCAGTAGAATCTGTGACCTTGACTGTACCTTTACACTTCTTACAGGGAGCCAGTTCTGGCTTATCCTCGCCCGGCCTGCGGGTCACGGTCACAGCATCAGCACCACCACACTGGGTACACTTAGTGTTCAGTCTCTCCCTTCGCAGATCCTCTGAGAGCAGCAGCACTTCCACAGACCCCATCTGGAGGTTGTTCCTGACCTCTTCCTCGCCATATGCTGCCAGTCCGTTATCCCCTACAAGTTCCTTAAGGAAGCGTTCCATGTACTTCTTTTCCTTGATAACATCCAGGTTCATCAGGGCATCTGAAGCATTATCTACCAATTCGGACAGGCCGCTTTCGTCCGTATATGAAGTGTCGAACAGGCCCAGCACCTTTTTTTGCAGTTCATGGTGAAAGTATTCCCCGTCCTCGAATTCTTCTTTTGTGGGTGAAGGACCACCTATCAGCACAGCCTCCAGATGCTTGTGGTCAACAGCGAGGAATACTTTGCTGGCGGCATCACCTATACGCTTATAAAAATCATGGATGGCGATCAGCCGCAATTGCTGGAAACGGTGGGCGCTCTGGCCGCCTTTACGCTGTTTACCGGGTACGTTTGAGGTCATATGGTCCATGGGCTCTATACGCTTGCCTTTGAGCAGACCGACTGTGGCTTCCCGGCGGTCCAGCACCAGCAGGCCATAGGTCATCTTATCTGTCAGCATATCCTCAAGCGTCTCAAGGTAGAAACCAGAATCGCAATGGTACTTGTATGATATCAGGGGCTCGGGAGGTTCCACAGTAAAACTCTGCAGGTCGGTCTTGTTACTCCCCACATCCACAGCACCCGTGAACAAGACCACACCTTTCTCGGGTGAGCGGGGGAAGTACCTTAACCTTGACATCAAGCTCTCAAGTGCACTCTGGACATTGGTCCTGGTGATCTTTGACTTGATGTTGGCTGCCTGACCGTGTTCATCCCTGAGCTGGGCTACTACGTCAGAGATCTGCTTATCCCGGGGGATGTACAGGGATATGAGTTCTGTACCCCTGCCCTTCTTTGACCGCAGTTCTTCAAGCTGACGTTTGAATTCATAACGTTTATGAGCATCTGATTCTGTCATATATGTTAATATCTCCTGCCAAGACAGTTGTAGATACAGTGCATCGCCTATATATTTTATCCAAGTTGTGTTTTTTGCATTTTATCTTGACCGATTCATCAAGACAGGTCAGAAAAAGATCTATGTTGTGCGTAGCTGGGTACCGATTATCCTGTCAAGCATCCGGATGAACTCGGATTTTGCTTCTTTCGGGATGGTGGCCCCCGCGGCAATATCATGTCCGCCACCCATTCCATTTACTGACCCGGCAGCACTGCTCATGGCTGCAGAAAGGTTCAGGCCCCTGTGCACAAGGTCATAGTTACCCCTGCCGGAAACCTTCACGCCATCCTCGGTATCTGCAAATGCGATTATGGGTAGTTTCCTGTTACCAACAACACTTACACTCATTCCTGCTACTATACCAACGATCGTATCCTTGATCTTATGACCTGCATCAAAATACTGCAGGTTTTCAAGCGTTACCACACCCCGCTCTTTCACCAGGTTGATCCCTTCAACCAGATTGCGTCTATGTTCTGCCAGAAGCTGTATGGCATTCTCGTATTCTTTATCCCTATCCCCCCGGCATACGGCAAGGCCGGTCATGGCACGGTCATACCTGGCAGTTGCATTGAGCAGTGTCGAGTATTCGGAAGCATCCCTGGTTTCAGTACCTTCGCGCTCACGCAAAAGAGTATATACCTCCCCAACCAGTCTTTCGATCTTATGTACAGCAATTCCTGCACTCATACAGTACTGTATCAGACCGGATATCACCCTCTGCTTCTCATCCTGTTCCAGGTCTATCCACTTCAACCACTTCTCGCCCTGGAAACGCAAGCCCATATCCTTTAAAAATCCGATACATGCCTCCTCATTCCCTGACAGGCCGGGTAGATAAGGGTCTGAAGAGTATTGCAGCATCTTGAAGACCGGTCTGGTCTGTTTTCCAAACATTGTCAGGTCGCGCTGGCAGTGTATGGCCCCATTTTCCCTGCCCAGCCTCACTATCTGTCTGTTAATTCCTATCAGCTTACCCTGCTTGACATGCTGCAGGTCCCCGACAGCACCCACCACAGCCAAATCGGCCAGGTCGTCATTAGGGCCCATAGCCCGTGCCAGTAAAAACGTTACTCCTGAACCGCTGATCTCGTATGCACCATTGATATTGAACACATGTGGGTTAAGATGGTAAGGGCCGTCGCCTGAAGGTATATGATGGTCAGATACCACAGCACTTAGACCCAGGGCGTTGATCTGTTCAAGCATACCACTGCCCAGGTCAGTAAATACTGTTATGGAAGGGTTAGTATCAGCAATCTGCCTGAGGATAGATCCATCAAGCTGGCGTACAAAATCCACTGTATAGTCCTTACCCGCCCTCTCAAGGGCAGTGCACATAATAGCAGCAGATGTCAATCCGTCAGCATCGATGTGGGATACTACATGGATGTTATTCTCTTTTAATATGGCAGCAGCACACTGCCTGGCCCGTGTTTCTAACCTGTGCATACTTTACAGTTCGTTAGTGGAAGATATTTTCATGTCTGTCGGTACCTTGGTAACATTCCCTATCTTGGCACCGATAATCTCCCTGACATCCTTTTCAGAAGCAATATCTACCAGGCGTTGTGTCACCACACCATCGAAAATCACGCTTTTAACCTTGCTGTCCACGTCTTTCATTGAGTTTGCCAGGTCCCTGACCATGACTTCCTTGATCACGGCTTTATTCTCATCCAGGAACCGCCCGCTCAAAGTACCGCTCAGTTCACTCATTTGTTCCTTAAACTCACCAGAAACTGTAGACTGGGGCTTTACAGGTCTTCGACGCTGCCGTTCCACACCCCGGGACTTTACAGCAGGCTTGACTATCCTTGGCCTGATGTCCCTGCGTTCTTCCCTGCGCTTTGGATGGGATGAAGCCCTGGCCTTGTGTCCTCCTATCTGGTACATATCCATGGCCTGTTCCACAGGTATCTTCTGGCGCAGGGATTTGATGATCTCTCTCTGGACCAGTTCTTCCACGCCTTTTCCATCCGGGGCTCTTGCTATGAAATCAATATCAGCAACCTGGAGCAGTTCCTTGATGATCAGTTCACCGCCCCGGTCACCATCCGTGAATGCAGTGACCTTCTTATTCTTGCAAACGTCAACGACTGCCTGGGGCACATTTGTACCACCCACTGCAACTGAATTCTTAATACCGTATCGCAGCAGGTTCAGCACATCAGCCCGTCCTTCAACCACAATAATGGCATCCGAATCCGTAACATTAGGACCGCAGGGGATATTGTCTTTACCTAAAAAGACCATTTCCTTGACCCTTACAGCCTGTTTCACCTCATCAGTGATCTCCTGGCTTTCAGGGATGTTCTCGTCGAACATGTCTGTGAGGATGTGCTTTGCCCTCTTTACTATATGCTGCCGTTTTGATGCACGTATATCCTCGATCTTGGTTATATCGATATTTGCAATACAAGGCCCGATCCTGTCGATGGTTTCCAGGGAAGCTGCCAGGACTGCGGTCTCAGTCTTATCAAGGCTTGATGGAATATCAATAGTACCATTTGATTTACCTGCGGTTGATTTTATGTTTACCTCGATCCTGCCGATCCGTCCGGTTTTCTGGAGTTCTCTCAGATCAAGGTCATTGCCTAATAGTCCTTCTGTCTGCCCGAATATTGCACCAACAACATCAGGCCGTTCCACTATTCCGTCTGCTTTTATTTTGGAATGGATTATATATTTGGTAGTGTCTGTATCTTGCATAATGTATACCTCTAAGTATGTGTAAGAAGTAGGTAGGAAAAATCTAATCCGATCAAGACATGGATGGATAATAAATTATTTAGAAATATCTACAATTAAATAAATTCACCAATACTTATACCAGTACACTTCCACTATCTGGAAATCCTGGTATGGATCATTTATCAGTTACATATTATTCTTGAT
>PYCK01000006.1 GCA_009649835.1 Candidatus Methanocomedens sp.
ATGAAGGGGATATACAGTATTATTCCCATACTTACAGTATTTATATTTACAATGTTAGGATTGGTAATTCCGTACATGATTATTTCAAATAATCCTGTTACACCTTTCAAAGTGATTCTTTTTATTGGACTGTTACTAATTTCGGCATCCAGTGTTTCACTTATCCGGCATATCAAAGACACGACAGTTAAGAGTCTTATGTATGTAATTGCCGGTTTTGCTACATTCTGGATAATAGGCGCAACCTACCATGGATCCTATTTACATTTGATGTATGCTGCACAAGAAAATTATTTAGCTCCGGTATATGCTGAACTATTCTATAAGGATTTTATTCCCGTAACATTGTTTGCCATTGCAAATGCTATCGCCGTCCTTGTGGCCCTGATCGATGGTAAAAAAAATGGCGTGATTTTCGGTTCTATGGGAATCGGGGTAATAATATTCTCTGTGGCTTTCGAGGGCTTGGAATTTGTGAACTCCAGGCTTGACATACTCTTAGTACTGATCGTGCTCTGGTCTTTGATCCCATCCTTTTGGGTCAGGTCATTGACATCAACCATTGATAATATGTCATTATCCATCGAAAAAAGGTTTTTCAGGGTTCTCAAAGGTGCCATATTGACCGTGCCCGTATACATTGTGATCGGTCTGTTGACATACTATGCATTGACTGGTGGTGACACTACTCTGGAGACATTCTCACTGAAATTGTTTATTGATAATAATAGTGACGACCTAATATTGTTCGCTCTTTCCACAGGATATTATTATATCCTTCCAAATGTGATACTGATAGTTGCTGTATTCAATGCTTATGAATTTGCCCTCCATGCCTTCAATTTGAAAAAAGAGATTGCAAGAGATGGAACCATTACATATATCACTACGAAAAAAGAGACAATACCTGAAGCTAAAAAAGAATATGATCCCTTCAAAGACGTGATCAAAGACATGAAGAGCTTTAAGAAAGAGTTTGGCAAGGGTAAGATCAACAGGCTCGTGGCTGCCCAGAAGATCGGGACTTACAGGGAACAGGTAGATTTCCTGAGATCCAAATATGATATTGGTTCCAAAGAAGAAGCAACGGAACTCCTGAAATTGATAGAAAGGGAATCCGAATTTGCTTTTAAGTGAACTGAAGATTCAATTGGATGAATTTATCCCCTTATCTGGCAGGTATACAGAATGTTAACTACAGAAGATTATCTTAGAATACTTGAAAATTGTGAAGTAAAAGGCCAGGACGAGTCCATACTAAGAGCACTCAGGTACATCGAACTGGGTTACCCCATTATGTTCTACGGCCCTCCAGGCAACGGTAAGACGACTATCGCAGAACATATCCTGACAAGTCTTGGCAACGGCGAGGATAGTTATATCAAGATCGAGGCTTCGGAAGGGATGACCGAATATCACACGATCGGAGGATTCCATCCACTGGCAATGTCAGGCAATCCCGAACTGGCAGAGCGGTTCACATATAAAGAAGGTGCCATGACCAGGGCATTGAAATCAGGGCGCAACCTGCTGATCGACGAGTTTACACGGGCTCCCAGTACTGCATATTCCGGCCTGTTCCTGTTATTATCTACCGGTTCGTTACCTCTTGAGTTCCAGGAAAAAATACTCAAAAAACCAAAGGAATGGATATTGATAACTACATCCAATTTCGGCGATGAAGGTACTTTCAAGCTCAGTGCCGCATTGAAGAGGCGTTTTATTCCCATCTATGTTGGTTATGCCACCAAAACCACAGAACGAAACGTGATCAAGAACATTACTCCCATGCTTCCTGAAGAGATTTTAGAAGCGGTACTGGAATTTTCCGAACAGACCAGGGAAGCATGGAAAAAGGACAGGAGCCTGCCACAGGGGCTTTCTACTGATGGCGTAATAAAAATGGCACGGTACTGTGACCTGTCCATCAAGCAGGGTTCTGATATCAAGCATACATTCACAGATGCTGCCATGCACCAGGGAATTGTTATAGCTGACGAAACCGACCAGTATTCCATAAAACTTGTGCAGGAGATCGCTCTTGCTATAGGGAATAAATTGTGAAATAAATGTTCAAAAGAAAAAATAAAGATAAACCTGAAGTGTATGAGCCTGTTCTCGAAGGCGAACTTACTGTCCGTTGCACTTCATATATGGAACATCCCCATGACCTTACATTCAATTCACTTGTCAGGGAATGCGGAAATATCGGGAATCTTTATTTAAAGACCAATTTCTATATGCAGCCATTGATCGGGAGGACTGCTTACCAGCCCTATAACGGGACCGGTATTATCAGTATTGACCGCACGGTCCAGAATATTTGTATACACGGACGGCGTTTTGACACAATTGTTTCCAGGATGCACGTAAAGGATAAGCAGCGGAACAACCTGGCTATACTTATAGATAACTCGGCCCAGATGACAGCAGAGTGGCAAGCTGAAAAAACAGATGAGGAAGTTAAGCCAAAATATGCACCCCAGAATCTTGTGAAGATAGCCGCTATCTCGATACTTGAGAGTATTGGCAGGGAAGCAGATGAGATAGATATTGTTGTTTATGGGGATGAAGCAGACGGACCATTTAACCAGTGGCAATTGCCCTATAAACAGTTGCTGGGCCTGAAAGGGAAGGGGCTGTGCAGGCTGGATATGGGGCTTGCAAGACTGCTGCAATTAGAATGGGAGATGCGTCCGGGAAACAGGTTTCTTTTCATCCTGGGTGGAGGATTGCCCTATACCGGCACTAATATCCTGATCGATGACATGGAGATACAGGTAAACGTGCTTTATTATCTTAGCAGGATGCTCAGGCAAGGAGTAAAGATTGCCTACATCCCGTTTTTTACGAATGAAGATGTACTGGACGAACGTGTTGGGGCATTCAGTCAAAGAGGGCTTGCTGAAACGATGAAACGAGTTGGTGTGGCTGTTTCAGAGATCAATAATGAAACATCTCTCCCGTTAGGCTTAAGAAATGGTTTCAGGGATATGATGATCGGCCCTGTAAGAGAGATGCCTGCATTTGAACTATGAACCGGTTCAATTTGAAATGTCATCCTTTGGGATATCATCTCTTCTTATTGTTTTAACCGGCAGCACGCAATCATCGATCCAGTCAAGGTAATCCCTTGAACCCCCGTCAATGCTGAATGAAATTATACACGGTACAGTATAACTGTGCATTTCCTTTACCATGATTTCAATGTTCTCAAGCTGTTCATATGTGGTCTTGATGATCATGGCCACCTCGTTATCCTCCCGGACACCGTCCCACCTGTAGATAGATGTAATCGGAAACATATTTACGCAAGCGGCAAGCTTTTCCTTCACAAGCCTCCTTGCAATCTGTTTTGCCTCTTCCATACTGCCAGTGGTGATATATACTATAGAGAACATGATAATCCAACCTTAAACTATATATTTAAGTTTAAAAAACTTATGATTAATAATAATATCTAATATGGAGACCCTTTTATTTGAGCGAGGTAAACCCCTTTTTATCATTTATTGAATCCTATTGGAAGATCCTGCTGATATTTGCAGTATACTGGCAATCCATACTGATCCTGAAGCAGTACGGGATACTCAAACGGTTCAATATCGACAACCATGGCCCGCTATTAATGATACGAACTACTAAGGGACAGAAATTCCTTGACAGGGTTGCCAGCGTAAAGGGTTTCTGGAGGGTATTCGGGGATGCAGGCATTCCACTTATGTTACTGGGAATGTTTTTGATGTTCGCACTGATCATATTCTCTGATATTATGATGGTGACCTCGTTATATGAACAGACCATGCCAGCCCCCAGTGAGATACATGAACTCAGGAATATATTCCTAATTCCGGGTATAAATCAATTCATCCCTGTTGTCTGGGGCATAATCGGATTGATCGTTACCCTGGTGGTGCATGAATTCTCCCATGCTATTATGAGCAAGGCCGAGGATATCAGGGTCAAGTCAATGGGGCTTATCCTTGTACTGATACCGATCGGGGGGTTTGCAGAACCCGATGAAGAACAACTGTTCGGGATAAGGGATAAGGATAAAGGGCGCGAAAATGGTGCAACATCAGACCAGAAGACTGCCACTCGCAGGCAAAGGATCAGGATACTGACAGCCGGTGTAATGGCGAATTTTGTTACTGCATTTGTGGCGTTCGTACTATTTTTCATTGTGATAGGTAGCATTGCACCAGTGTCCAATGTGGTGATCACTGATGTGGTTCCCGGATCACCTGCCGATGATATCGGATTGACTGGGATGACAGTGATAACCCACATAAACGATAAAAAAATCGAGAACGGATCGGTTTTCCACACACATATTGCCTCACTTCCTGTTGGTGAAGTCTTCAGGATGGGGATCAAAAAAGATGGCAAGACCAGTGAAGTGCTGCTGAAGCCTGATATTGAGAAAAGTGGTATCATCAGCGGAGTAAAATTCAATGAGATCGTTCCCGGGATGCCTGGTGAAAAAGCCGGACTTGTGGAGGACACAATAATTACCAGGATCGATGATGTGCCAATATATGATACCCAGGATTTCTCTGATTTTATGGCAAACACCACATCCGGCCAGGAAATAATAATTTACACCATCGTTGACAATGAGCAGATCAATTACTCTATTACCCTGGCCAGTCATCCTGCAGATGGAGAAAAGGGATTTATAGGTATCAGCGGTTTTTCGACTTTAGTTATATCAAGGTCCATCGGGGTCTCTGTAGGGGAATACCCTGCCAGGGAACTGCTGCATTTCCTTCAGATGATACCGCATATGATGACAGGCGTGGTTGGCTGGGTCATATTATTAGTATTGCCTTTCCCTAATCCCTTCATTGGAAGCTTCGCGGGTTTCAATACCTCGATCTATATGTTCTATGAACCCATAGGGTGGGCCGTACCACTGGGTGTGGGCGTATTCTGGCTTGCCAATTCCCTGCTCTGGATAGGATGGATGAATTTCTATGTGGGATTGTTCAACTGCCTGCCCATGCTGCCCCTTGACGGGGGGCATGTGTTCAGGGACACTCTTCATTCCATCCTGGCACGGTTGTTCGGTAATGAAGAACGTATGGGTGTGATTGCAGGAAAGGTTGCTACAGGATTTGCATTACTCATGCTGGCCTCACTGTTATTTATGATCATTGCACCTAAGCTGGCACACGGTCTTTGATTTTACTATCCAAAAAGGTTAATAGTCAATAATTTAATATATCTGTATCAAGATTATAATATCATATCGTTTTATTATATTATATCATTAAATATTGAATGAGAGTATTACCATGGATTTTAGTTTTGACCCGTCAGATAATCAACTTGTAACCACTGGAATATTGGGATTAGATGTGCAGTTAGGTGGAGGTATACCTCCCGGGACAACACTCCTGTTGATCGCCGAATCAGGGGCCGGGGCAGAGATTTTTACAAAACAATTCTTGTATGGTGGACTTAATAGTGGTGAATCTGCCTTTTATTTTTCTTCTGATCGTTCAATTGCGGAGGTCAAATCTGACATGAATCATTTTGGGTGGGATGTCAGCAAATATGAAGAAATGAATAAGGTCGAATTCGTTGATGCATACACACCAAGATTTATCAATATCCTCCCTCCGGAACTGCGTAGTAGGATGTCTGCAAAGGAGTTCCTTAAGGCTGGATTCGATCCGCTTAATCAGTTAAAGACCACTGTCAGCCAGAATCATGAGGCCAAATACAGAGGGGTCATCGATTCTATTTCTTATTTCCTCAGGGCATATGGTTTAAACAGTGTGATCGAGGTCATTGAACTTATGTCAACCATTGGCAAACTAACTGGTGGCATACACCTGATAGTGATTGGTGCGGGACTGCATGATGATATTACGTTAAATACGGTCAAATACCTGACAGATGGTATGATTGAATTCTATGTTAAGGAAAGGGGGTCACAGATCGAACGTGGTCTTGTTATTAGAAAGATGCGGGGCATGATCGTACCAAACAAATCCATCAGTTTTGACATCACTCCTGAAGGCATCAAACTGGAAACCACAACAAGGGTATTGTGATCACATAAATTCATCCTGGATATTTACTACTTCCTTACTGTTTCTGGCCTTTGAATAAGCGTCCAGAGGTTCGCGGTTTAATTCCAGGAATGTATGTCCCCATTTGAACTTGTTCAGGATATCTTCTGCCTGCTTTTTATGATCAAGGATATATAGTGCGGCAGCAAAAGCTTCCACTGTTCCCAATTTGAAAGGTTTCCCGAAATTAACTGGGTTTGCAGCCAGCAGGTACGGCAGTGCCCGGTGTTCAAGGCGAAGCCTTTGCAGCATGGGAAAGATTCGTTCCACTTCTTCCCATGAGCAATCTAATACAATAATGCCCCGGTTATAATTATCTGCAGGGGAAAGTGCCTGCTGCGCCATAGGATTTAGGAATATGGCGCCTGAGGGCAACTTGTTAAGAGTCTTATGCAGGTGGGCAAGTTTGAATTTGGCCAGTTTTTTACCTGTGCATTTCTTTGGGTCGCACTGGTTGGCGTGGTACAGGTGAAGTGGAATATAGTTGTCAGTCATGTAAGTGAGATTTCTGAAATTCTTCGGGCTTACTTGAGAATAATCTGTTAAAATCAATTAATAGTCTCATGCCAGATATACGGGAGAATTCAAACCGCAGATAAACGCAAATGAACGCAGATTTGCGGCATTGTACCTGCGTTACCTGAGCCCCTTCAGGCGTAGCAGGCACTCAACTCCGTAGGAGGTGAGTGTATCCGCGTTCATCGGCGGTTAATATTTTTTTTGTGTTTTCAGAAATTTGGGAATTATTGTTTGGATTTTCTTTACAGGGTTATTGGCGCATCCAGTCATCCCAATCCTGGGCCTTGGAATCTAAAATGTTCACAATATCTTCCAAGAGTTCTGCTGGGATACCAACTACCAATTCATCATCTTTAAGACCTGCATTCTTAGCAGCTCCGTCACAGCCAATGGAAACATTTAATTCACCGGTTGTATAAGGCGAACCTGTAGCATCAGCACATGTTGACTGGATACCTGCAAAGTTTGCGGTCACCCGTCCACCGTGTCTATATATTACAGCATGAACGATACGTCTTGCAGCAAGTACATCTGTCATAACCACAATAACATCGGGTTGTGTCGGGGTGTTATCAAGCGGGGCAACTATGGTGTTGACTATTGACCCGGGTGTGGGCCTGGGCATATTATCTACTACTCGCTTGGCAATGCCGAGGGATATTTCTTTACCAAGTTTATTATAATAAAGTGCCCCACTTGAGATATTTTCAGGATAATCTCGAAGTCCAATGGCAGCCGCGCCCCCTTTACATGAGTGTTGTTCTTCGGCTGCTAATGTTATTGCATCATTGAACCTGGCATTTTGTAACATTTGACAATATCTAACCGGTTCTTTAATTTCTTCCATTCCTTCAGGAATGTCTTCTTTTCTTGTTAAAAGCGAAACTGCGATTGGTTTTCCATTTAACTTCAGGATATCTACTAATTTTCGTGACATTTCAGAATATTCCATATTACTTACCACCTGTTTTCTAATGGATTTATTTGCATTAAAG
>PYCK01000060.1 GCA_009649835.1 Candidatus Methanocomedens sp.
GCAGTGAAAGCTTTAGCAGCATCTGGTGTGGATATCCCTGGTAGCAGGGTATTGATACTTGGTGCCGGAGGTGCGGCCAGGGCCGTGGCCTACCAGCTGGCAAAGGATGGTGCCAGGGTAACAATAGCAAACAGGACACTTGGAAAGGCACAAGAGCTGGCTGGAAATGTCAGGTCAGTTGGAAATGCCAATGGTACGGGCCTGGAAGAACTGCCGAAACTAACAGCAGATGCTGATATTATAATAAATACCACATCAGTGGGGATGCATCCTGACACTGACCGGACCCTGGTCACTGCAGATATGATGCATACCGGACAGGTGATATTCGATATCGTGTACAGCCCGCTTGAGACCCGCCTGCTCAGGGAAGCAAAAAAAGCCGGGGCTGTCACCATAGACGGTATCAAAATGCTTGTACTACAGGGTGCTGAAAGTTTCAGGATATGGACCGGCATCGAACCACCTGTCGGCGTGATGGAGCAGGCAGTACGGGACGTACTTGGAAGGAAATAATAGTGGATGAAATGTATCCACTTCAAATCTAAGGGTAATTTAAAAATTATTAGACAGGATTTACAGGATCGACAGGATATACTGCAACGTCAACATCCTGTAAATCCTGTAAATCCGGTCAAAATACCATACTTTTTGAAGTGGATACGATGAAATAGCAGTGGATGAAATAACGGTAGATAATATGAAGATACTGATCATTGGCGGCACAGGCGAGACCGGGCAGTGGTTCACCTGGTTCTACAAAAAACATGGATGGGATGTTACGGTATGGGGTGCAAATGAGAGGCGGGATATCGCTGAAAGACTTGGCGTGCCCTTTGCCGATGACCTGGATAAGGAGTTGGCACTGTCTGATGCGGTAATGGTATCTGTCCCAATTGATCTCACCGAACAGGTGATAGCAGATATTGCACCGAAAATGAAACCGGGCAGTTTGCTAATGGATATTACTTCGGTCAAGACCATGCCCGTGCATGCTATGCAGCAATATGCACCTGATGGTGTGGAGATACTTGGCACCCACCCCATGTTCGGTCCCACCATTCCTGACCTGCAGGGCCAGATCGTTATACTGGTGCCTGTTGAAGGACGAAGTGAACACTGGCTGCCTGTGATCCGCTCATTGTATGAAAAGCAGGGTGCCCATATCGAATTGGCAACCCCGCAGGAACATGACCGGATGATGGCTGTTGTGCAGGGTTTGACCCATTTTGCATACATCTCCATCGGTGCTGCCATGGCCGAACTGGACTTTGACGTGCCCGCGTCCCGCAGGTTCATGAGCCCGGTCTATGAGATCATGCTGGACTTTGTAGGCAGAATACTGGCCCAGAACCCGTACCTTTATGCCATGATCCAGATGAACCCGGAAGTGAAGGCTGTCCACCAGGCATTCATGAAGGTGTGCGAGGATATGTCAGATAAGGTCAACAGTAACGATACCCAGGGTTTTGTGGATATTATAAAGCGATCAGCGGTCCATTTCGGTGACACCCAGGCTGCACTTGGACGCTCTGACAAATTGATCAATAACAAGATATCGGAATTCCAGGAACTGATCCATTCCATTGGTGAAGAGCGGGGACTGCGCCACCAGTATTCGGGAGTGACCCATATCGGCACGGTCAGGAAGGTTACACCCCTTATGGTAACTATTGAGCGGGGAGGCAGGGAGGTCGAACTCAAGATTGAGAATACCCGCCTGCTGCATATGGATGAACTGCTTGAATGGAAGAAGAACAACCTTGACCACTCAAGTCGGGATGTATCCGCATTCATCCCACACGGTGCCAGACCAGAGATTATCAAAGATATCATTTCCCAGGTGGACGGTGTGGTTTCAGTCAGGGTAATTGATGTTTATATTCACCCTAACAGCGACAGTACCAGTGTGACTATCAGGATCACCATCAGAGGTGACCTGGATGCAGGGGATGTCCACCGGAAGGTAAATGACCTGCTGTCGGGCATAGGGTGTACATTAAGGTAATGCAGGTTCGATGTGGTAACTGTAAATCTTATAATGCTGCAATTTGGTAACTACGATTACCAAATAT
>PYCK01000061.1 GCA_009649835.1 Candidatus Methanocomedens sp.
AGTACCACATTTATCCATATCCGGTCCTTCTTCCGGGTAACAGGGCTTATTACAAGTACATACTCACCCAGTTCATAGACCATCCGGATGTCATAGCCCATACTTGAAATTGGGACCCAGAGCCGTCTGATCACGTCCTTCGGGTCATCTATTGGATTGCCGTAAAAAAAATATGAACCATCTTCAAGTGCATACTCATATATCCTGAAATCCGGCACTTCGGATTCGATGATCTTAAAAATAGCAGATTCGGTAATAGCAGATTCGGTTTCAGACCTGTCTGTTCCATTATCTTCAGTATGGTTCATAAAATATCAACAGCCCCCCTGGTCCCATCGACCCTGACCCGATCCCCGGTCCTGATAGTATCTATGGCATCCGGTTCGGTGCTGTCCACCATTGGTATGTCTGATATGATGGCCCCTACTGCCACAATAGGTTCGGCAGACCTGTTTATGACTGCCGCCGGAGCAGTCCCGTTCTTTTTCAACTGGTACATCACATACGACCCCACTGTGGAACCCTTTCCCGAAGGGAACACAAGGACCTTCCCTGTCACATCCTTACCTTCAAGTTCGTGTCCCTTCTCAACCACTACACCTGTGTCAGGGTCTATACTGCCGAGGAATGAAATGGACTGGTTGGTAACCAGTGCCTCACCTTCGGCCTGTCCCCTGGAGATGGGCCTGCCTTTTAAGGTCCTAATCGCTATCCTCTCCTGCCAGGCATTCGTTAATGTGTGCAATCCTGGCCCCTACACCACACAGGTTCGGGACATACTTGAAGGCTTTACCCGAATCTGTCAGTACACATCCGAAACGGTCTGTGGCTGGTGATACCACCATGCAGGTATCAACAAACACTTTTGCGCCGCTGTCCTCAATTCTGCGTACCAGTCCGGGATTAGCATCCCTGACCCTGCGGGACGTGCATATCCATACCTCCTTTGCAGGGGTATGGTCTTCAAGTAAGCGTGCCGCTTCTTCCAGTTCGCTGGCAGAGTAATGGGGGCAGCCCAGTGCCACCAGGTCAGGTTCATTTCCGCATTCTTTCCCGCATCCTTCATCAAATACATCATCGATCTGCCTGCGCTCTATGATAATAGTCTCATCCGGGAACTCTTGGTGTCCTGATTCTGGGGTAACACCCTCTACATGATACAATGCAACTGCCCCAGAAGCTGCCATGGCCGCACCCAGGGCTTTTAATTCGGTATCGTACGGCTTTGACCTGAGCCTGAACATAGGTACACCTGAGCCGGCCTCAGCTCCTGCCAGGCAGCCCAGGGCACCGTAATCGGCTCCTGTTAATTTACAATCCACTTCAAATCCGATCGTGGGAATCCGGTTCTCGTCCAGGTGGTAACCGTAATTGGCGGTTTTTCCGATAAGCGCAGCCGACAGTGCAGAAGGTCCGCCTTCGCGGTTGGTCCTGGCACCTATCACCGAATTTGCGTAGGATATTGCCGAGCTTTCACTCCATGCCAGGTGGTCGCCAAAAGCAGCCAGTTCTTTGTCAATATAATAAGGAGTGCAGGTGCATTCACATCTCACGCCCAGGCGCCTGTATGCTTCAATGATACTGGCCTGTTTGGATGCAAACTCCGCATCCACACCCATCTCCTGCCAGCGCTCCAGGTCCATACCTGCCGGGTTCAGGATGGAAGGCACCACAACTGTGCCTTCAAGGTCTGATATCCATTCCAGGCCGGCATCACCAATGGTCTTGTAGCTCACGCCTGCTATCTGGGCGCTCTTTACCGGTATAAGTGAGTCAGCACCATAGATATCGCCAAGGGTGGTAAGTATCTCCATGGCTTTTTTAAGCGTGGGACCACTATCACCTTCCAGGATAGACTCTTCTTCCTGTGTCAGGTGCAAGCTTTTAGTCCCCCCCAGGGGTCACCCGTTTGAATTTGTGCTCTTCTCCCAGTATCATGGTTGCGTCCAGCCCCATCTTGGCAGTATTCCCGTTAGGGGAACACATGGGGTCAAGGCTGCTGCCCCGTACGTTAGGGTACACGACCAGGTCTTTGTCTGCCCTGAACCTTGTTGCTATGGCATATTCCACATCAGACAGGTCAAAAATGTCAATGTCATCATCCACCACTATTACATGCTTCAGGCTCTTATGTGCCGAGAATGCTGCATCGATAGCCTTTCGCCCGTCGTTATCTGCGGTCTTGTGTATCCGGACAATGGCATGTAGATATGAGCAGCCACCTTCGGTCAGTACCACATTGCGGGCATCACAAACTTCCCCCACCCCTTTCAGGATCAGGGGTTCGTAAGGTATGCCCATGAGCATCTTGTGTTCGCCTCCTGCCGGCATGATGGCGTGGTAGATGGGGTCACGGCGGTGCATGACTTTTGTGATCCTGATCAGCGGTTGTTGCCTGATGATGTCTATGGTATCTGTGATATCTACAAAAGGACCTTCAGCTACAGTGGTATCAGGTTCAATATATCCTTCCAGCACCCATTCGGCATGCGGGATACTGATGCCGTTATCAAGTTTAAATAGCTCGACAGGCCGACCCTGTAGTGCCCCGGCATACTGGAATTCCTTTCCTTCAGGTACTCTTGTGGTGGTTGCCAGAAGTATAACAGGATCTATGCCTATAACTATTGCAATGGGCAGTGGCTCACCTGCTATAGATGCAGCCTTTTGGAGATTATATGTATGCCTGTTCTCTACCAGACGACCCACTAAGGTATCTTTGCCCGTTACCATTAATCGATGGATCGATGCATTGCACATACCACCGTATTCTGACACTACTACTCCGGCTGTGATATAAGGTCCGCCGTCTTTTTTGAAATATGTCAGTATCGGGACCTTGCCAAGGTCTACTTCAGGTTCTATGACCTCTGTTGAGGGGGTGTTATCTACCAGTATCACTTCACCATCTGGTTCTTTTTCTGCGAGGTAATGAACCATCTTCTCTGGTGTAGTTCCCAGTGCTGCCGCCATACACTGTCGGTTTGCGATAATATTTATTACAATTTTATGTCCCATTACATCATTAAAAAGAACGGGACCTTTTTTTTTATGTACTAATCCTGATACTTCCAGGTAAGGGGAACAACTATCATTGATCTCATGTAATAACTGGTCTGACCTTAGTTGTTCAATGAAATTTCTAAAACTCATTTTGCCTCTGTTAAAATGTTATAGCTGGCATATCTTATAATATCTTTTACGTAATCCTGATGATTATAATATGCTTTTCATTATAAAAATAGCTGTTGCCATAATACTGTAAAACAAAAATACGCAAAATATATATAAGTTAGATGCCAAGATAATTCAACTTGCGAGGAATCATTTATGCAGGTCCTGCTAGTTAATCTGATCAGAACAATCAATAATTTCACCGATAGGAGGAAAATATCAAATGAGTGAAACATTTAGCTATTATTCGGGAATACCTTCATTTTATATGATGATAGGAATTGCAATGATCGCAATTCTAATATTTTTATTAGGAATGTATCTGAATATGCAAAAATGGGGCGGCGGAAGTGCGTCTCATTTCTTGAAGATCTTTTTAAAATCTATTAACCATGAAAAATTGGGACACCATAAAAGGCAAAGCCTTATAAGCACAATAGTACTGGATATTTTATTGCAGCGCAGAATACTCAGACGCAGTCCGTTTAGATGGGTGATGCATATGCTGATATTTGTAGGATGGATCGGTATGTTCATTTTTTCAATGATCTTTGCAGTATTTGAAGTGCTGCATGAGATCGGAATCGGACAATTCGAGCTGGTGGACATAAGAAGCAGCCTTGACTTTGGTAATGAAGTGCTTGGATATATGCTGTTAATAGGACTTCTCATTGCGATTGTAAGACGTGTGGCAATTTCAGATGTTGTCAAACGCACTCAAATGTTTGACTGGGTACTTGTCCTGGGTACACTGATCATCACAATAACAGGTTTCATGGCAGAAGGTTTCAGACCTGATGCCATAGCAGGTGCATGGACTTTCCTGGGCGGCAATGTAGCATTAGCCGAAACATTTGCACTGTTCCATGTAGCAATTTCACTGCTGTTTTGTATTGCATATATTCCGTACAGCAAGTATATGCATATGTTAGCAGCACCAATGGTCATTCTTGTAAATGGCGGAGGAGAGTAATATGGCAGATGAAGAAAAAACAAGACCTGTAATTCCAAAAGGAGAGCCATATATCAAGACTGATGTAATTAATCCTACTTTTATGATGCAGTACGATGCCTGCACCAGATGTGGGGAATGTGATAAATGGTGTCCTGTTCTGGATGCAAAAGACGGGGACCGGAAATATTCCCCGATGGACAAGATCAGCCGGTTCAGGACATTTATGGGACAGAGTTACGGCTTAAAAGCAAAAATATTCGGACCGAAACGGCTCGATGAGGATGATATCCAGGATTTCTCAGATGCCTTTTTCCACTGTAGTACATGTGGGGTTTGCGCTTCGGTCTGTCCGGCCGGTATAAATACTGTTGATATGTATGAGGCTACCAGACAGCAGCTTGTGATGAGGGACAATGGTCCGTACGGAAAGACTGTCATGTTCCCCAAGCTTATTGGTGAGTATCGTAATCCATATCTGAAAGACCAGAAACAAAGACTGGATTGGATACCTGATGATGTTGAGATAGCCGAAGAGGCAGATGTGGCTTATTTTGCAGGATGTACTGCCGGATTTAACCAGCAGGTACTTGGAGTCGCTACAGCCAGGGTCTTAAATCACCTGAATGTTCCATTTATTTATCTGGGTGAAGAGGAAACGTGCTGTTCTTCTGCAATTATTAGAACAGGTCAGCCTCACAAAGGTGATGTCCCTTTCATAAACGCCAAACATAATGTGGAAGCACTGGAGGCAAGGGGAGTCAAAAAGGTGATGTTCGCATGTGCAGGTTGCTACAGGGTTGCAACTATAGACTGGCCGAAACAACTGGGTAGAAAACCCAACTTTGAAGTAGTACATGTGGCTGATCTACTTGCAGACCTTATCCAGCAGGGTAAGATCGAATGGAAGAAGTCCTTTGATAATAAGATCATCACATATCACGACCCGTGCCATCTTGGACGGCATTGTGGTGTGTATGAAACACCGAGAATAGTATTAGATAACCTGCCAGGTCTTAAATTCGTGGAAATGGACAGGATCAAGGAACTTCAGCGGTGCTGCGGAGCAGGCGGCGGCGTAAAGGCCGGAATATCTGATCTGGCGCTTGATATCGCATCCGAGCGTATCAGGGATGCACAGGCTATTAATGCAGATATCCTGTCATCTTGCTGTCCGTTCTGCCGCCGGAATATTGGTGATGGAAGGGATAATGTATATGACCAGATAGGTTCTACCAATTACGATCTGAGAGATAATCCTGAGAATAAGATGCAGGTGGAAGACATGATCGTGCTTGTGGCTGAACTTATGGGTCTGTCTACGAAGATCAAATCCCAGGAAGAAGAGGATAAGAAAGCGGGAGTTAAGCCAGAAGGGCCTAAACACCTGATAGATCTATAATCTGGAATTGGCGCATGTTATGCGCCATATCTTTTTTTTTGTCGTTTTACACACTTTCTGCAAAAAATTATATGTATTTTTATTTTGTAACATATATGAAAGTATAAACGCATTTCGATATCGATATAGGTAATTTTCTTAGTTTCAATCAAATCTTTTGACATGATTTACAGGATATACAGGATTGGATCGTATCCTGTAAATCCTGTAAATCCTGTCTGAATTTTCCATTTTCCAGAATAATTGTAAAATACTATTAGTCATTATCTTATTCTATGGCAAAAGATAGTGAACTGACCGATGACGAACTGGAGGAGCTTCTGGTGAAGCAGTTTAAGCAGCAGCCTGCGAAATGCAAGATGAAACCTGCTCTAAAGTTTGTCAAGAAGGACACTGCACCACCGGATGAAAAATTATAGGGTGTCACAGCAATAATTAAAATGAAAGGGAGAAGTAAAATGGTATATGTAACAGGTTTTCGATGTTTCAAATGCGGCAAGCACCATCTACCAAGTGAGATTGAGAGCAAACCAATTCCCAGGTGTTCTGGATGTAACTCAGGACTGGATGCCGAATATGATTATGATTCTATAAGGAAATCCCTCCTTACTGACCCGTTCAAGCGGGCGAGCCCCACCCACTGGAAATACTGGGCGTTCTTGCCTGTGATGGACCTGTCCAATGTCATTACCATGGGTGAGGGGGGCACGCCCCTGCTTGAGAACAATTCGCTTACCCGGGACATAGGATGCAGGCGGATGCTGGTGAAATACGAGGCCATGAACCCTACAGGCTCTTTTAAGGACCGGGGCTCGTCCCTTGAGATCACCAAGGCGATAGAGTATGGAAAGGAGAAGGTGGTATTGGCCTCTACAGGCAATATGGGTGCTTCGGTGGCGGCATATGCTGCTTTTGCCGGGCTTGAATGTATCGTGTTTGTGCCTAATATTGTGGCTGCGGCCAAGATCAAGCAGATTAGGGCGTACGGGGCTGATATCCGGTTTGTGGATGGCGATTACTCACTGGCGATGAAGCAGGCCGAGGAGTATGTGATAGCACACACGGATTCGTTCCTCACAGGTGATTATCCCTGGAGGGGAGAGGGGACCAAGACCGTCGGCTTTGAGATAGCTGACCAGTTATACTGGCGTGTGCCTGATGTGATTGTTGCACCTATAGGTAACGGGACTCTTATCTGGGGTATTTTCGAGGCCTTCATAGACATGTACGAGGTGGGTATCATAGAGCACAAACCGACTTTTATAGGTGTACAGGTTGAGGCATGCCGCCCGGTTGTGGATGCCTGGGAGAATAATTCCATGGAGATCATTCCTGTGGAGGATCCTGAGACTGTGGCTACTGCCATTGCCTGTGGTGACCCTATTGACGGGCTGGGGGCTTTGTGTGCTATTCGGGAGACTGGGGGGCAGGCTGTGAGTGTTTCTGATGATGAGGTGATTGAGGTGCGGGATTTTCTGGCAGGGCATGGTATTTTTGTTG